>NZ_JMDX01000295.1:0-6290 GCF_000935845.1 Paenibacillus sp. E194 | reverse complement strand
ACAGCATACAAACAATCAAGGAGGTTATATAATGAGAATCGCTATGATAAATGGAAGCCCCAAGTTAGGAAAGAGCAATTCGGGTAGGATGCTCAAAGCACTTGAACCCCTGATAATCTCCGAGCATGAGATATCACACTATACCATAAATAAAAGACCGCTTACCGATGAGCAATACATCGAGCTTTGCCACATGGATACACTGATTTTTGCATTTCCTCTATACTTCGATGCAATACCGTCGCATTTATTAAGGATGCTGACTACTCTTGAAGGGTATATGAAAGCAGAACGGAAAAAGGAAATTTACGTTTATGCTCTTGTAAACAATGGATTTTATGAGGGCAAACAAACTTGCATTGCTCTTGAAATCATCAAAAATTGGTGCATACGATCCGGCCTTCATTTTGGACAAGGAATCGGGCAAGGTGCTGGTGAAATGATGGGTTTTATCGAAAAGGTACCACTTGGCCAGGGCCCATTAAAAAATCTAGGAAGGGCAATGGAGAGGCTGGCAAAAAATATACATTCGCAGGGGAGAGATGAATCCTTGCTGTTCAGTCCAAATTTCCCACGCTTTGCCTGGCGATTTGCAGCGACACACTCTTTTTGGCATGCAAAAGCTAAAAAGAATGGTCTGAAGAAGAAAGATATTATGAAAAGGCTTTAAGAATGCACTGTTCCCCCTGGGTTAATCAATTCGGAACAGCATTTCTATGTTTATGGATATATCAGAAATCCAAATCGAAAAGACAAAGTGAAGACGTCAGCCTGTAGACGTGCTGACGTCTTGTGCGTGTCTATGAATTGCAATACTCAAACTCGTTGTCGAGCGCGTCGAAACTAATCTCCTGTTTTAACACCTGTTCTAATTCAACGTTTGAGATTAACCCTTCCAGTGGCAATTCGTGCCCAGTTGAGGTCGTTTCTATGTATTCAAAAACATCTCTAGCATATATTTCTTCCAACTTTTTAACTTGACTATGCTTCAAATACTTTCGGTGTGTTCTTAATAGGTTGGCAGAATTGACTTTTAAATCGCCACTTGCTGTATGGGAATACTTCATATTCGTTAAATCTTCAAGCAAGTCCCGAAAAATAAAATCCTGTAAATTTTTCGCCAAAACAACAGCGGTAATATCATCGTGATAAATCAACGTAATAGGAACATCCTCACCGTTTTGTTTATCAAATTGGAACACATACAAATCACCGTTCTTTTGTCGACCAAACGGAACAAATTGAAACTCTGGTTTCGTCTGACGATAATCGTCAGGGTCTTTGAATGCTTCGATTTCTTCAACGATGCTGTTCCATTTTAGCAACTCAAAGTCAAAGCCGAAAAACAGCATAGGCGGGTTTTGGGCTAATTTGGCATAATACTTTCCGTTCCAATCCTGCCCATATTCTCCGCCCGAATCCAACATACCGTCTAAATACAACTGTCTATATAGTTTCGGGTATGTGAAATTGTACTTCTGTTCAATTTGCTCTAATTCGTTCATACTATCCTCCCAAAACCACGCTATTTGCTATCAGTATAGCAAACGCGAACTTGTTATTAAATATCACAGAAAAACATTGTGCCGGTTGCCATGGAAAGGAGCGCGACCGTGGCTATCTTGGATTTACAGAGTTTATTGGCGTGCAAATCCGATTTCTTGGGCTGGAGGGATTGCAGCGAATATTAACTAAAATCTCGTGGATTTTGGAAGAATTCCATGAAATTGAATCGATCTATATTCTGTTTTCATTGAGAAAAGCGTGACTCACGATTGGTGCATTCGCCCTTCGATCCGGTTCGCGGTTGAAGAGTATCCGACTGGAAATTGAGATGAGGAGAAGCGAGAGCAGCCGGACACATCGATCTTCCTGAGAGATAGAAGCTATCCAAGGAAAATCTATGTCATGAATACTGAAACTAGTGCAAGTGCATAAAAGAAGATTTAGAATATAAAACAGAACATAGATTCCTGTGTTGTGGTATAATTTCCCTAGATGAATTATTTTAAATTAACATGGTATTGAGCTAATGGAGAAAAACACGAATGCAGCCTGGCACCTACTCCACAATCGATTTTAGAGCTTCTGCGGCAATTGTCTTAGCTGCCTCGTTGTCTTGCGCTGAACTTTCCGCAATAGATCGGAGGGCTTTCTTTGCGATCTCCAGCTGTATGGTTAAACGGTCAGCCATTTTGGCGATATCTATGGTAAAGTCGTCTGTTAACTCGCCATTGCCTATTAGGACGACCGCAGTAAATTCAAATCTATTCTTCACTTTTGTTTACCTCCCTCAGCTTGATTTCATTGCGGTGTAGTCGATCCTCCAATAGACGCAGGCTGGAATCCGATGCAAGTCCCCAATGGACGAATATTTAAATCATAGGCTACCATATGCTACTTTGTAAATATTCCTCTCATTTTACCCTTCCTCACAGACACGGCATCTGCATGTTAAACTAACAGGGAGTTTAGTTGAACAAGTTGTAAATTTAAATTTTTAAGTAAGAGCATTTCTTTGAAATGAGAAATGCTTTTTGTTTTTGTCAAATCGTACAACAATAAAAATTCAATAAAAATCAATATTTTTTTATTGAAAAACGATATATTTAATGATAAAGTTACTTTGTCATTAAATCAAGTGAGGTGCTTTTTTGAAAAAAGTAACGACGATCTTTTTAAAGTTAGCTGTTATTCTTATCGGAATCCCCGTTCTTGCATTTTGTATATTTTTGGCTCCTAAAATCGGAGTTTTTGCTGGAAAATTGTATCCAGATATTGCTTATCTAAAATCTCTCGTTTTAATTTTGTTGTATGGAGCGACTGTGCCTTTTTACTTTGCTCTCTATCAGGCTTTTAACCTTTTGCGATACATTGACGAGAACACAGCGTTCTCGGATTTATCTATAAAGGCGTTAAAGAACATAAAGTGTTGTGCTATAACAATAAGTGGTTGGTACGTATTAGGTATGCCACTCTTTCATTTTATAGGGGAGAAAGTTGATCCTCCTATCGGATTTGTGGGACTCATCATCATTTTTGGTTCGTTGGTTATCGCCTTTTTTGCAGCTGTTCTCCAAAGACTTTTAGAAGAAGCGATTCATATAAAATCAGAAAATGATTTGACGGTCTGAGGTGGAGGATATGGCAATTATTATTAATATTGATGTGATGTTAGCAAAACGAAAAATGAGTGTAACGGAGCTTTCAGAAAGGGTTGGAATCACTATGGCGAATCTTTCCATTCTGAAGAATGGAAAAGCAAAAGCGGTTCGTTTTTCAACATTAGAAGCGATATGTAAGACTTTGGATTGTCAGCCAGGCGATATTTTGGAGTACAAAAGCGACTAGGACTCTCAATAAGAAAGAGTCTGACGTTATAACAGTTTGAAAAGTCGCGTAGATCATAGACGTCCAGCCTTATACTTTATTTTCTGCTGATAGTAGCGCTCACGCTTTAGGCGTAAGAGAAAAGGAATAAAATTTCCCTTCCTTATTGATCTTGCCCACAATTGTAGGCTGTTCGTCTTTCTTGAATGTATATTCATTCAATTTAACGGTAACTTTATATCCGGCCAAATTGACATTGAATATAGATTTAACTTTACCGCTTGCTGCAGAAATCGCTTGTTTTGGAGTATATTTGGGTTTGGCAAAGGATTTGGCAAAATCTTTGTCGCTCGTCCAATCCGTATAAATCGTGCCGTCTTTCAACACCTGATTTGTTATTGCGTCAATCTTGACGCTATGATGATCGTAGTGATCTTCAAAATGCCAGAAATAGCTGCCGGCGACTTCATCCTTAACCCGCTCGATGCGAACAAGATTTATTTTGCCTTCTCTACTTAATTGGTTGATTGCGTTAGCAGCTTTATTTACTAATTTTTTATCTACTTGTGCTGAGGAATAGCTCTGTCTGGCGATGATTTTGTTTCCTTTGTCGAGATCGATATCCAGCGATGCATTCCCCCAGAATACCCAGTAATTTCGTGGCTCATTATCTTGATATGGCGATTTTACTCTCCATAATGCGCTGAACGTTAATGGATTTTTCTTATCCTCGAACTTCGCGATGAAGGCATTCAGCTTCTTAAGAACGGCTGGCTCCAACGCAAGATCCTTATCTTTGATTTGATAATAGATGGTTGCATTATCCACTCGTTGTTTTTCTTGTCGTAACCAACATTGAACCTTGCAGCAGGCTGGGACAACTCTCCTTCTAGATCAATATTGTCACTATTATTCGCCATTACTTTGAGATCCGATTTCATCTCATTGCCTTTTGCAATTTCCCCAAGAGCTGCTTTGACCTTCTCTAGAACAGTTGAATCGAGCTGTGATTTAGCCGTACTTTCAATCACTTCTGTGTGAGTCTCTGCCTGTACAGGCCCATTAAAAAAGCTGCATGTCAATAAAGCCGCCATAACGGTGAGTAGAGCGATTCTTCTATGCATATAAACCCTTCCTTCTTTATGGAAAAATGTAACTACATTTGTTAGATTCATTTCATTTTTAAAAAGTTGCACCTTTACTGAAAAATCGTTCTTAGTGGTGGAAATATTTTGATTTCCGTGTAATTATGAAAGTGGAGAACATCTTCTAGTGGCCGGAGGAGAGTATATTATCAAAGATTAAGATAATGAAGAAATGGGGAGCATTTATGATAGCACTTAAGGAAATAGATCGAAGTAATTTTTTTGATGTCATTAAATTGAGTGTCGCTGATGAACAAAATGAGTTTGTAGCGACAAATTTGTTTTCGCTCGCACAGGCTAAGGCATTCCCAGAGTGTGTCTGCTTGGCTATTTATCATGATGAAGTTCTAGTGGGCTTTACGATGTATTGTATAGATGAAGAAGATCATGAATATTGGATTTATCGGTTAATGATAGATACTAAGTATCAATCAAAGGGTTATGGGAAGGCTGCTATGGAACTGCTCATTGAAAGGATTAAAGAAGACATACAGCATCGGGTTATATACATAAGCTTTGAACCAGAGAATGCTTGGGCAAAACAGCTATATGGAAAATTAGGATTTGAAGAAGATGGCCGAGTAATAGATGGGGAAATCGTTTATAAACTGGAGTATTAAGCAGAATCAAGAGATAGACCGATTGGGTTAGCAAGTTCACAATTTGAAACTGTAATAATTTTTATGGGTGATTTAATGAAGTATTCAAAATTCTACTTGGATCAATTTTTCAATTCGATAAATGAATATCAGTCAAAAGTTGAATTATTAATCTTAGCAAATTTATTTATGCAAAAGACTGAGAACATTAGATGGGTTATGGCGTTAAACCAATTAATGAATTGGCAATCGATGTCTGAAAGATCTGGGGTTTGGACTTACTATGAAGTGTTAGAAATAGACTCGGCAAATGTGCTGATACGTATTCTTCGAGAATACGATGATAGAATTATTTTAGAGAATTATTGTAAAGGTATAGATAATTATCTTAATGAAGAGATAATGAACGAAGTTGATAATTGGATTGGATGTAATGAAACAGAAATCGATAGATTTATTGAACATATATTTCTAATGCATAGAGATTGGTTTTATAACTTTTCGGCGGTCACTCCGTGATTCTAGGAAGGTGGGGAGTCATGAATACGAGAGACGTAATCGGAAATCTTCGTAAAGACATATTAATATGGAGGGCTAATTTAAGATGGGTTCAAGACCAGTGATTATTGAAGATTATCATGATGCATGGCCTGTGATGTTTAATGAATTGAAAGATATATTAAGAGAGAAATTAGGAAAGTTAGCATTAACCATAGAGCATGTTGGAAGCACCTCAGTTCCTGGCCTTTCAGGCCGGATTTAGTAGCCGCATACTCATCTTTAAAGAAAGAGCTTGCAGAGAGATTTACTAATAACCGTACAGCATATGCGGATGGAAAAACTCATTTTGTAAATACTGTTTTGGACAAATACAAATCATAATACCGCATTCACACATTGGGACTACTGTGCATTGGTTATCAGATGTATAATCATGGAATAAGCTCAGACAACACACGCCCCAGCCTAAGATAAGAGCTATCTAAGGCTGGGGCGTTTCGTGAGTACAAGAACGTTTTATGCAATATTGCGAACTCATATACACAACAAGTAGAGCTAACTATGAAGCATTATTGGTCAAGGTAGAATGGCTGACATATTTGAATATAAGCAAGGCAAAATCATTAAGTTGTATAGGAGCCATGGTCAATTCAAAAATATTCGAGGACATTAGAACTTTACATTCATTTCAAGAAAGGGAAAATCAATCGATGAA
>NZ_JMDX01000294.1:0-6307 GCF_000935845.1 Paenibacillus sp. E194 | reverse complement strand
GGTGATGAGTTAATCAGCGGCGTGGAGGAGAGACATTTGTGCTCGCGATGGCGGATTTGAGCCGACAGCTGTGGGACAAGCGCAAGGCGGTGGCTCGCAAGCGAGGCGAAGAGGTATCTACCAAGCTGGTGTTTCCGATGATGCTCATGTTTCTCGTTGTACTAGTTGTCGTTGGAGCCCCTGCATTGTTAATGATGCAAGGGTGAGGAATAAGCAATTTCACTTATGATGTATTGGAGGATCATTATATGAATTCACTTTGGAAACGGTTATGGACGGAAGAAGATGGGCTTGGCATGGTGGAACTGGTTATTATCATTGCAGTTATTGTAGTTTTAGCGATTGCTTTTAGGGAGCAAATCAAAGGATTTCTGACAAGGCTGTTCACGAAAGTAGATAAACAGACGGATGAAATTTTTAAATAGTAATTGTTAGTAATAGAGGAGGGCTACAAGCTGCCTGAAAAACTACGTAAATGGTGGAAACGGCTTGCCTCCGAAGACGGGGCCTATACCGTTGAGGCGAGTATTATCTTTCCGGTTGTATTCTATTGCTGCTTAGCAATGCTCTTCTTCGCCATGTTGATGTTCCAGCATGTTATGACATCACATGCTGCTACGTTAGCGGCGGAACGGGGGGCGGCGTTCTGGGATAACAGCTATAAAGATGCAACCACGGGATCTTACCCTGTAGGACAACAAGATGGTCTGTACTGGCGGATGCTGGATGATTATATGCTGGATCGTTTGCTAGGTGTTGTTACCGGCAGTGTGACCAACGAAGTATCATTGCCGGTCAGCAGTGACTCAGCGTCTTTGCCGGAGAAGAAGCTGATACGGGCAGGAAGACTGCTGCCTCCGATATTCCATGGAGAGATGAAATTCGACAATATTGCAATTGAGCGGAAAGTGACCGTCTCACTCGAACGGCCATTGTATCAAACGGCATTCGAACGTTTAACTAGACGTCGTATATCTGGAGAGGGAGGAGCATCTGCTGCAGTTGTAGAGCCTGTAGAATTTATTCGTTCCGTAGAATTTGCGAGGTACATGTCAACGAAGCTGGCTCAATGGAATAAGAAGGGGATATCGAATGAACAAGCTGCAGATACAATCAAGCGTGCGGCGAAATAGCAAAGCCAATGATGTAACGATGTCTCATACATGCGGAGGTGCTGGAAATGAAGGGGGACGAGAGTAATGCCCGAATGCGGCGGAATTTGTGGAAAGAAATTCGAGGTTCCGTGTCCGTCCTTCTCATTTTCATAGTAGCTGCAATCTTTTTATTTACAAGTGTACTGATTGACTACGCACGAATAGCTGCTGCTGAATGGAGGGCAGAGGTGCTCGCTCAGACTGGAATTCGTTCTGTCATGTCCGCCTATGAACCGGCACTGCAGCAGCGGTATCAATTGTTTGCTTATGGGAAGAGTGATCCTGCTTTCATAATGGATGAAGTGATGCGGGATCAGGCTGAGCTTAAGGCGACGGGGGTCTTTCCCTGGGTACCTGTGCTGCTTGATAGTCATACTACCTCGATCACTAGGGAACTTGGTCGATATGACGAACTCGAGCGGCAAATCTTAGAGGAGATGAAGTACAAAGCTCCTGTTCAATTTGCCTTCGATTTGTCCAGCAAGTTGAAGCCGATGTCCAAAGTGATGAAGGAGGCAGCGCAGACGACAGAACTGTTATCCAAGCTGCAGAAGCTAGTTGATAAGCGCGATAAGGAAATAGCCTCTGCCTTCAAGCTCCAGAAGTCACTTCGCAATTATGCGGCGCGTTCTGAGCTTTCTAGTCGGATTGCAACGGGAGAAAGTGATATTATGCGCGACAGCTCGCTTGGTTCAATTAGAAGTGCAGCGGATGTGGGAGCTCAATATGCAGACTATGTATATAAGAGTCGTCTGGATTCGAACCGCAGTAAGGATGAGGACAAGCAGTATGAGAATGAAACGGATGACTATGAATCCGATTCAGGGGATATTACGCGTAGGCTGACATCTACAACATCTAGTTTACTGGATCAACATCGCATCGGATTGAATACAGCTATGTCCCATATAGAGAAAGCCCGTCAATATAATGAGGACATGAAGCGTGTCATTCAAGAGGTACGTGCAAGTTCGAACTATAACGGTTATGACCATGTTGGACAATCTAGCGAGCAGAGTGAAGGGACAATGGATGAATCGGAACAGATGTCAGATTCGATTAAGCGTATTAATGAAACTGCTGATGACCTAGTGCTGCCAGACGACTTCCTTACGGAATGGAAGCAGGAAATGGAAGAACAGCATCGGAGTATGGAACAAGTAAATGATGCAGCAAATCGTGTTCAATCGATGGTCAGTCAAATCGTCGGGAGAAGCATATCCGCTTATAACTTGAAAACTTCTATCCTCAGTCTGTGGAGGCAGTGGGGGCAATATGCAAAAGATTATATTGGCAGCTCGAATGTGATAGATGCTAGAGAGCAGCGATTTGAACAGGGCCGATCTACAGAGAAGGAACGTAAGCAGAAAGAGAAGGAAGCGAATAAAAAGCTCTGGAAAGCGGCAGATTTATTGTCCTCATTGAAGAAGTTGAACGATCAATTGAAGGAGCATGAACAGCTGTTTCAAGAAGTGAAAAAGAAGGCTAATGCGATCGCTGCATTTAATGAACATGAATCCAGCGAGGATTCGGCAGTTGGCCAAGAACGTTACGATGCGATAGAAGAGGGGAAGGAGTCTATGGACGCTGTTACCTCTATCTACGATAGCATTTCTAATGGATTTAGCATGTTAAGAGATCGTTTATACCGTGATGAGTATGCGTTTCTCTACTTCAACACCTATGACCCTACGAAATTGAAGTCGATACTTAC
Organism: Paenibacillus sp. E194; assembly: GCF_000935845.1. Taxonomy (NCBI): domain Bacteria; kingdom Bacillati; phylum Bacillota; class Bacilli; order Caryophanales; family Paenibacillaceae; genus Paenibacillus; species Paenibacillus sp. E194. Next base: position 3,439 of record NZ_JMDX01000294.1, on the reverse strand, counting down.
TTCAGAGCAGCCTGCGGAAGAACTGTTAAAGTCCTTATCCATACATAATCAAGAAGTGGAGTACCTATTGTATGGTTTCCATAATCCAGCAGGCAATGTGGCTGCAGCGTTGGGGGAGATCTTTGCTATGCGGCTTGCCATACGTACAATGGAGGGATTTATCGAATGTGCGAACTTGAGACATCCGCTGCTTATATTAGTAGCAGCTATTATTTATGGGATTGAACAGGCTGTTCAGGATTTGATCCTTCTTGCTACGCAAGATAAAGTGCCAATTTCGAAATACTTGCCTTCCGTCACATTGTCCTACTCGGATCACTTGCGATTATTTATGCTCGTCCATGGGAGTAAGGAAGGAATGTTGAAGCGAATGCTCGCACTCATTCATCAAAATACAGGTATTGACCCCACTACAAGGGGTACCTATGGCGAGACGGAGCTCCGAATAAGCACATCATTGTGGTTTCTGCCCGGGGTCATGAAGTGGATTGGACAAACCGGCATATTGGGCGGTGAAGTCGAGAATGGAAGATACTATGCAACAAAGACATCCGTGTTCTCCTACTAGTGGCAAGTTACTAGTTCGGGCAAGGGGCTGGTTCCTACGATGTGGCAATTGGCTTCGTCGCTATATGGGGGATGGCAGAGCCAGTATCACAGTCGAAGCTGCGCTAATGCTGCCTATGGTGCTGCTTTTGTTTCTGTTTTTTGTATATATGATTTACGCTTCTATCATTACCACATCCTTGCAATCTGCTGCGACGAATACGGTGAAGCAGATTGCCGCTCATATGTATCCCATCGAACTGATGACTAAGAAGGTTGAAGCGGAAGCAGGGGACAACAACAGTCCTTGGCTCCGCAAGCCACCGGCAATGGCTCTGAAAATGACAGCACGTCATTTCGCCGAGCGCTTCAGCAATGCTTTGCCACCTCCATTGAATCAATGGGCTTCCGAACATGTGGTGGACTGGGCGGAGAAGCGAGCGGAAGCAGCGGGGGAATGGGGCCAAGCGCGAGTCGGAGAAACCTTGATAAAGCCTTTGTTCGTCCGTTACGGGATTCAAGGGACACTTAGAGAAGATCGGATCCGGATCACACATGTGAAGCTGCCGGATATTGTGGAGAAGGAATACCCGTATATCGCAATTGAAGTGGAATATGATCTGCCGATGCGTGTGCCGTTCTTATATAAGACGATCACGATCGCTGCAAGAGCATCTGAGAGGGTTTGGATTGGGGATGGTCCGCAGCCAGGTTCAGCCAATAAAGAGTCAGGCACGGAAGAGAAAGGTGCGCCACCGACTTTTGTTAGTTTGGAACCGGAACCACTATTGCCAGGCCGTAAGGCCAAGTTAACAGCGAAGGCTAAGCCGCATGAAAAAGTCGAACTCATAATCTTCTATAAGAGCGGTAAGAGCCAAGCGAGGCACATCGGTTGGGCAGAGGCGGATGCCGATGGGAATATAAGTTGGCTATGGCATGTCTCAGGAAATACAACCTCGGGTACGTGGAGATTAGTTATGAATACAGGAGACGGAAGAAGTGCGGACAGGCAATTTATCGTAAAGTGATCTGTAGTCGACACTGCGTAGGAGAAGGGGGCTGTAAATGATGTGGTCGAGTTGGCTATGTGGGATATTGCTAGTGGCTGCGTTCACCACGGATTTGCAAACTCGCAAAATACCAAATTATTTAACGGTCTCAATAGTACTGGCCGCTCTAACTGGATATTGTGCTGTAAGTGGATGGGACGGTTTATTGTTCAGTCTATTCGGAGCGGGCTGTGGGTTTGTGATCATGCTTGTTCTATTCTTGCTGCGTGCGGTCGGGGCTGGGGATGTGAAGTTGTTTGCAGCGATTGGTGCCAGTATGGGAGCTAATTTTGCGTGGGAGACGTTTATCTATGCCATTATCTATGGTGGACTGATTGCAGCAGGGATTATGCTGTTCGGGCATGGAAGAAGGTGGAGGCGCTTCGGGATCGCAATCATACATTTTTTTTGTTTCGCTCCGTAACACCCTTGAAACAGCTAACCTTGAACCAAGCGGCCTTTCCATTTATGTGGGCGGTACTGCCTGCAGCGGCAACCGTTTATTGGACTCAATTATGGATATAGGGGGTGATGAGGGGCGATGTATGGTTACCGGTCGGATTTCATCCACGAGGGTAAAATGAGGATGCTCCTTACGAGAGAACCAGCGGTTCATTCCAATGACTTGGATACCTATCAAGTGAATATGCTGCGGTTTAACGAAGTTCCTCATTTGCTTCCAATAGAAATTAGGGAAGTCGATTTTGAGGTCACGTTTCTGTACGATATTAGTGGTAAAAAAATGCTGGAGCAGGTTCTGCGTTCGTTACAGATTACTGCAATTCAATATTTTGAGTGGATGTTCCAACTGGTTAATGTGTTGGAAGGATGCTGTGCATATATGCTGCATCCAAATCAGATTCTGCTTCATGAACGTTTTATTTATGTAGACGGGTATTCCTGGAATAGCAGCCTTTATACAGCGTACATCCCAACAGAAGAGCCTTTGCACCCGCAAGCGGGGTTAGAGGGATTGAAGCGATTAGGCATTCTGCTCTCCTCCCATGTGAGCCATTGGGATGGGGATGGCTTTCAGCGTCTTGTTCAGTTGTTGTCACAGGAAGGGACGACCTTGGCAGATGTACGAGGCTTGCTGCAATCCTTAATTGTGGGTACGGCAAGCGGCGCTTCTGCGAACCGAAATCAATCTGGACGAGGGCAGTTTTTCCCTGGGAGCGGTGAAAGGGATGAGCGTAAATCTAAGCAGCAGGCTGCTTATGGACAAGCTGGTTTGCACAATGAGCAGGGGAAGAATGATGGGAATTCGATGGCGGAGCCTTTTGCAGAAGTGCAGAAGCGAATGCCTGTTACATCTGCTGGATCAATTTTGAACCCTAACATGGATAGATATGATCGAGAGCATAGCAACCATTCGGGGACAGATGCGGCTAATGAAGCAATAACACCGATTACCAAGAAGTATACTTTGGTAACCTCGGTCGTCGTAATTGCAGCAGCCGGATTAGGCTGGAAGTTCGGATATATGTCTCAACCTACATCGGAGGTATTCACTTACACTGTCATTTGGAACATTGCTGTTATAGCACTGGGAGCAATGTATTTAACGGGGATCCCCAGCATGTGGTGGAGCAAGCGATTCTCTCGAAAGAAGGACGACCGAATTAGTGCTGATGAACAGGATTTTCAACCAAGCCCCAGCCAGGGGTGGAATAATCCGAATAGGCTTCCCGACTTTTTATCTATGGAGCTATCTCATCTCTCCCATCCTACAGATGCGAGGAATACACACAGCAACCATACAAAAGGAGGCCAGCAGCATCAGGGAATCGACCCTTCTTCCATCACATGGGCTGCGGAGTTATCCGGACGTTATATGAATGGGC
>NZ_JMDX01000293.1:0-6331 GCF_000935845.1 Paenibacillus sp. E194 | reverse complement strand
AGGGTTAGAGAATAATAGATCTCTAACCCTCTTCTATTTCAGGTCAAAATTAACTTCTTATCACTCTACCCAAGAACCGTTTCACCGGTCCATAAGGTGTATCAAGTATTTCATAGAAGCTGACCGCGACCGGATACTTCACGCCCATCATATCAATGTTCTCAAAAATAATGTTCTGTTCCCCTTCTCTCAATAGCGGTTCCTCAACAAGTGAGAACAGTTTGGAGCCAAGCATCCGTCCGCTATGATCGGTTAACTCCAGCTTGATTTTCAACAAGCTTGGATCAGCCATTACCTGCTTCGCACGATCAATGTTAAGCTTAAGTCTCAATGCATACGAAGTTGTTTCGGCCATTTCTGCTCCGCCACGCAGCCATTTGCCCTCCCAATCACTGATCTTCAATTGGAATGGATACATATCAAACAGCAAGTCTCCAGTATTATCGTAACTCGTCTTGAAACGGAACGTATCCACAATGAAAGGATAGGTTTGTTCTTCTCGGTTGTCGACAACATGCAGCAGCATCTCCGGTTCCTTCGAGCCATCAGGGATCACGAACATGTGAGATTCAACTATAGCAGCGCTTGGAAGCAGTGATTTCTTATCCGTCTTGGCACCAAGTCGTTCCCCTCCAAATCGAGATCCATCCTTATCTTCCAGTTCAAATTGATAGGATGGCATCGTGATTGAGGAACTGCTCTTATTCTCGAATTTGAAACGGAGGAGCAGTGCTCTGAACCCTGCCTCCTTGTTCTCTAACAGCGTCTCTTCTTCCATTGAGACATTCAAGCCCTCTGGAAATAAATCCGAACTATCGCTGAAATTCAGCTTATCCCGCAGCCTATAATCGGTCGGTACAACCTGACTCGTTCCTCGATTCGGGATGTTAATATATAATCGCCCTACTTGATAGGTTGCAGCCTTGGTCGGATCGGCCGCTCCAGGAGGCAGAAACGATTCCGATGTTAATAGTTTCAATCCTGTCAGCACCGTATTCGCACCTGTCTCTACAGCGTATCGCAGCGTTGCGCCCTCACCCGGCATGAGCGATTCAGGAGCCTTGCCCAGTTTTGTAGACTGATACAGATCGTTGTTCGACCATGCCGTCAATTTGATATCCGGGACGTTCTCGCGGATATTGTTCCTGTTTAGGACGCGGATAGTGACCACATGAACGGTCTCCAGCTTTTCTTTGAATCGCTCGGCCACTTGAGCAGGCTTGCCTGAACTCTTCATGATGCTTACAGGCGTATACGTAAGCATTGATGAATCCGACAATGCTTGCAGTTGGAAGGATTGCCCCCATTCCTTAATCATGGCGGGATCGGTAATCGGTGTATAATCGTTCTCCCATGCATTCTGCACGATATCCATCACCGCAACGACTGTTTCCTTTTTCGGATATACCTCCCGATTCACTTCCTTCCAAATAAATCGTACAGGAGCCGCCATGTCATCTTCGACGACAGGACTCATTAACCTCCACTCCACGACTTCGCCCTGGGACAGTACGCGAGCACTGTTCTCGCTAGATATCATCGCATATTCCTTTTTGTTATCCATCAGTACATATAATTCATAATCAGGAAGACGGAGCTTTTTTCCAGAATTATTTTTGACTTTCATGGTGGCAGCAACTTGTTTCCCTTTGTCCGTTACGCTATTAATCACATTGGTTAGATCAATCTGTAATCCAAACCTATTCTTCCAGTAGTCCTGAGCCTTCGGTATTTGCTTCTGAACTGGCTTCGCTTTTGCTGTGCTGGAAGTATGCGTAGTTTGATTAGCAGTATTAGCTGACTTGCTCCCATCTGTAGCAGCAAGCGCTCCTGTTGGAAGAGTCCCCATGATTATTCCGCACAGAGCAGCAAAAGCCACGACCTGAATTGTTTTCTGTTTCAAATCTTGTCAACTCCTCTACTTCGCAAGCCGCACCTGTTGTTTGTCCTTCAGTTGGTGCTGGCCTGAGATAATAATGGATTCTCCATCCTGCAATCCTTCAATTACCGGATATATCGCATCCTCCAATGTGCCAAGTGTGACAGAGCGCTTAATCGCCGTTCCATTTTGGTAGATGAACACAAATGAAGAGCCTTGTTCACGTACGACAGCAGTCGCTGGTACGACAGGAACCTTGCGTTCATTCTCCCCAGCAAGAATAACCTGAACCTTCATCCCCGCCTTTAATTCAAGCTTGGCATTGTCCACTAACAGCTCCACAGCATACGTACGTGTGTCCATATCCATAACTGCGGACAAATAGGTAATAGAGCCCTCATACTTTTTTTCTGTCTTGCCAGACACATAGAAAGGCAACTTCTTCTTACCATGAAGCAGAGAAAGCATATCTTCGGTCACTTTCCCCTGTACGCGAATGGTGTGGACGTTGGCAACGCGTCCGAGCTTCGTGCCCGGAGCCACATTCATTCCGGCAAGCACAGTCCATTCTGTCAAGACGCCATCGGTAGGAGCCTTGATTTCAGCTTCTGCAATCGCAAATTGCGCCTCTTTCAGTTGAAACTCTGCTGCCGAGATTTGATCCTCGGCGCCTACATCCTCTGCAAGTCTTTCCGCTGTATCCAGCTTCATTTTCAACACTTGCAAATCAAACTTTGTATTCTTAAGTTGCAGCTCTGACTGTTCTACAGAAGCTTTTTCTACAGTGCCTTCATCATAGCCGTTTTTCAGCTTATTCAACGCCTTTGTTTGCTCTTCGATTTGCTCTTCCATCTTCGTTATGGACATTCGCGTTTCCGAATTATTCACACGTTTCGTTTCATGTGAAGTTTCCAGCAGTTTATTGGCATTCTGCAACGCCTGCTCTGCTCGCTGCTTTTGAGAAAGAACTCGAGACACATCCGTCCGGGCGATCACTTCTCCGCGCTTCACACGATCTCCCCGCTTCTTCCGCACCTCCACAATTTCTCCGCTGCCCTTCGCCACGATGTCTATCGTCACTGATGGCACAATATCGGCGACAATCTCAGGTGCGACCCCCATGATCTGTTTCGTCACAACGGTCGTTTTAACCTCTGCAACTGTCGATTTCGACTGTTGTTCGCTTGTCGCTTCGGGACCATTCACTTGATCCGACGCAGAGCACCCGGCCACTCCCACAGCCGCTCCCGCAAGCATCAACATAAGCAATAATTTCATGCCTCGTAAATGGGATTGATTCATGATGAGGTCCCCTTCCCTTCTGTTAGCAGCGCTGCTCCATTCCCTTGTTGATCAAGAAACTGGTTCTTGTTTCTTTTACGCCGAGCTATCATATCATACATAATTGGAACAACCACAAGCGTTAATAATGTGGATACCGTCAAGCCGCCAATTACAACAACCGCCAATCCGCGGGATATAAGCGTACCGTGGCCGAATCCAAATGCAAGTGGAAGCAGCGCCATAATGGTTGCTCCTGCCGTCATGATGATAGGCCGCAAACGGGATATACCCGCTTCTATCAACGCACTCCTCACATCCTGTCCGGCTTCTCGCAGCTGCTGCGCCTTATCGATATACACAATGGCATTCGTCACTACAATGCCGATCAACATCATGAAACCGATTAAGGAGGTAATATTAATCGATTCATTCGTAACAATCAATCCAAGCACACCGCCTATAGCTGCAAACGGCAGGGAAAACATAATCGCAAATGGAGCAGTCGCATTGCCGAACGTAAGTACCATAATCAAGTACACGACAAACACTGCCGCAGCCATTGCTATGAATAACTGTCCAAAGCTGTCTCCAATATCTGCACTTATGCCCGACACGGATCGGCCAACCCCGTCTGGCAGCTGGATCAGATCTAAGGAGGCTGCTACTTGTGCACTAATGCCGCCTTTGTTCTGTCCATTTAATTTCGCCGTAACATTGATGACCTGTTTCTGATTGTCTCGCTTAATGGAAGCTGGGGACTTCACTCGTTTAATCGTAGCGATATCCGCAACTGAAATGGTTTCCTGAGTCGGTGTTCTCAGTTGAATCTGCCCAACCGCGCTCAGATCACCACTCAACCCCTTCTCCGTCTCTACTACCGTGGACAACAGACCTTCTTGGTACCGATACTCGCCAATCTTATCTTGGAACAGCCACGTCTGCAGTGTGCCCTGGACGATAGCGGGTGTTAGTCCGAATTGTCTCGCTTTCCGCGGATCGACATCGATCACCACTTCAGAGGAAGCTTCGCTTAACGAATCTTTGATCTCCGACAACTCAAGGAATTTGATCATTTCTTGCTTGATAATTGCCGCTGCCTCTCTTAGCTGAACTGCATCTTCACCAGACAACACATATACAAAATCCGGCGCTGCACTGGAGTCCCCTGTCAATGTCCGTGTATCCAGCTCCGATCCAGCGGGAATATATGCTTCCAGCTTGGCTTTATATTCACGTCTTACTTGCTCCACATTAGCCTCTTCATTTACTTCCGTATAGATTTGGGCCATGTATGGCATCGCATTCGGATCGCCTCCGTACCCGACCAGCGTCTCAATGAACGTGAACAGCGGCTTATTCTGTGCGTCTTTAGCAGCGCGAAGCTCCGCTTCCATCTCCTTCATCACATTATCTGTCGCCTTCAAGGAATTCTCATAAGGAAGCTTAATGGTGAAGAAGAACTGACGCGGCGGTGTCCCTTCTGGCATTAAGGTAAAGGCAAGCTGTGGGACAAGCGCAACCATTGTGACGATAAACAACAGAATTGAGATGAACAATGTCTTGATCCGATGATTGAGCGACCACTCTAAGAGCTTGCGATAGCCGGTCGTAATTCTGGATGGCTTGTGCTCTCCAGCATCATGTCCCTTCACATTAGCCTGCTTCAGTACGAGAAGCTTCGCCAGCATCGGGATAACAGTCAGGGCCACGAGCAGTGATGCCATCAAAGCACAGGCCAATGTAATTGCGAAAGGACGGAACAGCTGCCCTGCTGCTCCACTGATCATGCCGATCGGTGCAAATACGCCCACTGTTGTTAACGTAGATGACGTAATTGCATTGGCTACTTCCTTCGTCGCCAGCGCGATAACAGATTCATTCCGTTCCTCAGCCCGATACAGCTTGGCATATATATTCTCAATGACGACAATACTGTCGTCGACCACACGGCCTATCGCAATAAACATGCCGCCGAGCGTCATAATATTAAGGGAGATATCCATCCATTTCATCAGCAATAGGGCAATAAGCACGGAGAGTGGAATGGATATGAGCACGATTAAGGTCATTCGCATATTTCTCAGAAAAACCAGAATCATGAGAGAGGCAAGCAGTGCACCAACTAATCCCTCCCGGACAAGCCCGCCAATGGATTGCTTCACTTCGTCAGCATAATTGTAGACCTTCTTGAAGGTTACACCTGCAAGTTCTGATTCCCACTGGCTCATCAAACGATCGGCACCTGTAGAGAATTCAACCGCGTTAGCTCCGTTCGCCTTATATAGCAAAAATACTGATAGCCGGCTGATCATCCAGCCTCGCGATGAACTTGGATTCCGAGATCTCAGTGATCTTCCCGAGCTCCGTCAATCGGATCGTATCCCCCTGAGGGGATTGCACAGCAATTTCCTCTAGTTGCTTGACACTAATTAATCCGTTGTTCATGCGGGCAAGCAGCGTATTCCCCTCCAATTCCACTGTTCCTGCCGGACCTGATGCCAAAGCGTTGCGGACGGCTTCTGATACCTGAGCAGGCGTTAACCCATAGGAACGAAGCCTATCTGGAAGGAGTCCTATGCTCAGATGTGTACTTCGATCACCGATCACGTCCATATGATCCAAGCCTCGTAATGCTTGAAATCCCGGCTTAATCGTCTTGGTGAAATGCTCCTCTAATTGAGATTGCGTTACCCCCTCTTTTCCATATACCGCTAAATAGTAGGAAGGGATGGAGGCTACCCCAAATGTGGATACACGCGGTCGTTCTACACCCGATGGGAACGCTATTTCTTGGATCAAGCTTTCTATATCCGCCTTCTTCCGATCAGTATCCACCCCTTCTTCAAACCTGATAAGAATGGACGCTGTTTGGTCACTGGATGTGGAAGATATCGACTTGATTCTTTCCATGCCGGAGATCTTCTTCTCAATCGGTTTCGTAACCTGTTCCACTACGTCCTGAGGGGGTGCTGCATATTGTGCAGTCACCAATACATACGGGATGGAAACGTCTGGCATGTTGTCTATTTTCAAGCCCGTCGACGCATAGATACCTCCCCCGAACAGCATTGCTACGATAATGAACACCGCAGCCACATTCTTCATTGAAAATCGAATCAACGAATTCATAATGTGTGTCTCTTCCTCCTCCTTAACGTCACCGCATCC
>NZ_JMDX01000292.1:0-6354 GCF_000935845.1 Paenibacillus sp. E194 | reverse complement strand
GTTAATGATCCAGAAGCAAGGAAACAAGATTGCTGCTCAGCAGTTCCAGCTTCTAGAAGAATCGCTCCAGCCCCATCTCCGAACAAGATGCAAGTGCTGCGATCCGTGTAATCAACCGTGCGTGTCAGTACTTCGGTTCCAATTACTAATACTTTGCGATGCATACCAGCATCAATGAGTCCTATTGCCAATTGCATGGCACTAACAAATCCTGCACATGCATTCGATATATCAAGCGCCATTGCTTGAGGGATGCCAAGTCTTCCTTGAATGATGCCAGCCGTGCTTGGGAAGAAGGCATCTGGTGTTGATGTTGCTACAAGTACTGCATCGACCGTTTGCAGATCAACATGATACGTGTCTGCCAGATTCTTAGCAGCTTCGAACGCAAGATCGCTGGCATATGTTCCTTCATTTACAATCCGTCGTTCAATCATGCCCGTTCGTTGAACAATCCATTCATGGTTCGTATCAACCATGTGCGACAGATCCTCATTTGTTAAGCGGCGCTCAGGCACGTAGGTGCCGAATGCTGTAATTTGCGCTTTGGTGCGAAGTTTCACCGTTTGCATGCTTATCCTCCTTCTTTATGTTCGGACTGAAATGGGGCGTACGGTCCAAGTAAATCGAGATGAATGAACGCCTAAACAAGAATTAGTGTATATAAATTAAATTAGTACCTGGTACTATAATCTAATACTAATATGATAATACGTCCGGTAAAAATTGTCAATCCATGTCTTTGTAATTTGCACGATTGGGGAATTCGTCATTCTCTTTAGGACAAGCTGATAACAAGATGCAAGGAGTGGAAGTATCGGAAAAACCTATCGGCATAACATCAGGCGGTCAGCGCATGCTAACATTGTTGGCACCTCAATTATGAACTGAACAAGGAGGAACATTGATGCGAGCAAAAGCAGTTCTGCTAACGTTGACGGCAGCATTAGTGATGACAATGGGGCTTACAGGTTGTGGGAATCGGGACAATATGTCCACGAAGAGTGTGCGTCAGCATAATATGAATTACGGCAAGGATGGTGTGCGACCTCTCGGAACGGATAATCGTTTTAATGCGAACCGCTACAATACGAACTTCTCAGGTGATGGACTACGTTCCTATAACATGAATGAGTTCGGCCAGGATGGTTACACACGTGGTTACGGTTATGATGGGGGTTATCGCACCAATAATTTCAACAATGGTACGTATGGCCAGTATGGTACGTATGGTTACAATGGTAACAATGGTACGTATGGTAACAATGCCTTTAACGGAGGGCGCTACGGCACTCATTCCGTGAACAAGCTGGAAATGAACCAAAAACTGGCCAAAAAAATCGCTTCCATTAAGGGTGTGAAGTCGGCACATGTCATGATGACGAACAACAACAATGCTTATGTTGCTGTTGTGACTGATCATTCATCTAAAGGAGTTCACAGCAAGAGCGTTAAGCCGGGACAAGGACCACGGCCATACTCTGCTGGCAGCCTCGGTTCTTATGACGGTACATCTAATGTGAATGATAACATATCTGGTGACTTGAAGGCACATATTGCCAACGCGGTGAAGAAGGAAGATCCGAGCTGCAATAATGTGTATGTATCCGCAAATCCAGACTTCGTCAACCGCATGAATGAGTACAGCAAGCAAGTAGGCGCAGGCCATCCGATTGCAGGATTTACTAATGAATTCTCTGAGATGGTGTACCGTTTGTTCCCAACCAATGTAACGAATCAATCGTACAATCATCCAACTCGCTTGCACAATATGGCTCCAGGAACAGGAACTCGTTAATTTCACGCTTAGAACGGACTTCATTCCTCACTCTGTTGAGGGCGGAGTCTGTTTACATACTAGGATAAGGGTAGCATTTGACGAACATAAGGAATTATACTGTTTTAGCCAAACCAACACGTAAGTTAGCCCATTTTTGCGCATCACCGCACCAAGTGTAATGACCCTTCATAGTATAAATTTGACTGTATCCCTAAACCTTGTTAAATTACAAAAACTCGGGCAAGGAGGGGTGACACTTGAAGGGTAGCGATCACAAAAATAAGTTTCTACTGACTAATCGTGAGCGCGAAGTTTTTGAATTATTAGTTCAGGACAAAACGACCCGTGATATTGCACAACAATTGTTCATTAGTGAGAAAACCGTTCGAAATCATATTTCGAATGTGATGCAGAAATTGAATGTAAAAGGTCGTTCGCAAGCGGTAGTCGAGCTAATCAAGCTTGGGGAGTTAAAAATCTAACAATAAGCTAAGCCCATCGCCCTGACAATTCAGCCTTCTGGAACATATTGGTTGATGTGGGAAGGAAGGTCTTTGATGAGTAGGTCCGGATGACAGACTCGGATAGATTCGAGCGTATACCCATGCTGCATAGAACGAGCATCGTGGCAAGTACGCTTTATTTTTTGTTCCGATGGTCATGCCCTGCAATCAACAAATGGCTTCCCGAATACGATGTAGGTATCGATTCGGAAAGCCATTCTTTTTTATGCGGATATGGTTGTAAACAAGGTATGATGACAACAGCTGTTTTACATATGTGTGCTGCCTTTTACCCATACGCGTTCAATGTTCAGATCAGCATCTGTCCATACCAAGTCAGCTTGCTTGCCAACTTCGATGCTGCCTGTATAGCCGTCGATTCCGATTTGCTTCGCAGGATTCAAGCTTGCAAGACGTGATACTTCATGCAGCGGAAGTCCTGTAAATTGAATCATATTCTTCACAGCCTGAATCATCGTAAGCGTACTGCCTGCGAGCGAACCGCCGTCAGTCAATCGGCATACGCCTTCCTTCATCGTTACAGCGAGACCGCCAAGATCATACTGTCCATCAGGCATACCAGCTGCGGACATCGCGTCTGTAATCATTACAAGCTTGCCGGCAGCCTTCGTACGGCTAAGCATCTTGATGCAAGCCGGATGTACGTGAATTCCGTCGGAGATAATCTCAGCTGTGATGCGGTCATCGGTAAGCACAGCTCCGGCAACACCTGGATCACGATGGTGGATAGGAGTCATTGCGTTGAACGTGTGAACCGCTTGGTTCAGACCAGCATTGGCTGCGGCCGTCACTTGATCGTACGTGGCTGCCGTATGTGCTGCAGCAGCATTTACGTCGTGAGCGCGAAGCCAACGGATGGCTTCCGTAGCGTTGTCACGCTCAGGCGCTAAACTCACTTGCTTCATCAGGCCAGGGAAACGTGCATGCCAATCCTCGAACCAATCGATTTGAGGATCGATCATGTAGATATCGTTCTGTGCACCCTTGTACTTCGGATTCACGAACGGACCTTCCAAGTGAACGCCTGCCAATTGAGTATACTTCATGCCTTGCTTGATGTAGGCATCAACCGCTACCATAACACGATCCAGTGCTTCATGAGATTGTGTCATCGAAGTAGCGAGCATAGCAGTCGTACCGTGCTCCATATGGAACTTCGTAATTTTGTCGTAAGATTCGGCATTTGCATCCATGAAGTCTGCGCCGAAGCCGCCGTGAATGTGCAAATCGACAAAGCCTGGAAGCACCCAGCCGCCCTTAGCGTCTACTGCTTCCTTGCCCCAAGCATCCTGCTCAGGCTGTGCCAATTCTGACCACTTGCCAATAAAGGAAATGAGGCCATCTTCTACCCGAACGACTCCATCATACAATACGCCGTTCGGTGTTACGACATTTGCATTGGTTAGGGTAAACGTTGAATTAGCCATTGAAATGTTGTGCCGCCTCCTTGTCAAGCAGAACTACTACATTCGGATGAGTTTGCAACAATGATGCCGGTACTTCTGTTGTAACCGGGCCAGTCAAAGCGCGATGTACAATGTCAGCCTTGTCCGCACCGCGAACAACGAGCATTATCATTTTAGCCTTCAAGATCGAGCCAACGCCCATTGTTACCGCTTGTGTAGGCACTTCATCAATGGAATCGAAGAAGCGCTTGTTCGCTTGGCGAGTCTCTTCTTTCAATTGGACAAGGTGTGTGCCTGCATGCAGATTTTGGTCTGGTTCGTTGAAGCCAATGTGACCATTGTGGCCAAGGCCAAGCAGCTGCAGGTCGATGGATGCATCAGAGAGCATCTCATCATATTGCTTGCACTCTTGTTCCAAGTCGGCTGCATTGCCGTTTGGTACACGAGTGTTGTCTTTATTGATATTAATATGATCGAACAATTGCTTGTTCATGAACGACATGTACGATTCTGGATGGCCTTCAGGCAGACCAACGTATTCGTCCAGGTTGAAGGAACGCACATTTTTGAAGCTTACATACTTTTTCTCATTCAGGCGAATCAGCTCTTGGTAGATGCCGATTGGCGTACTGCCAGTTGCCAAGCCGAGTACGGCATTAGGCTTTGTCTGGATGAGGCTTGCAAAGATGCCTGCAGCGATTTGGTTTAATTCCTCGTTTGTTTGGAACGTTAAGATGTTCATGAACTGAGTTACCTCCCTTTATCTTTACGGTACTTGCGTACCATGCGATACGACTGTTCTAGCTTCGGAATATGATCATCGAACTGTTCCGTGACCATTCCAGCGAACAAAATATCAATTATATGGAGCTGTGCGATACGGGAAGCCATGTCACCGCGACGCATGCCTTCTTCCAGGGAAGAAGCAGATAAATGAATGTCTGCAAGGCTAGCAAGACGGTTAGGGCCAACCTTCGTTAGTGAGATAGTGGTCGCGCCGCGTTCCTTGGCGCATTGCAGTGCATCGATCGTCTCTGGTGTCTCTCCGGAATAGGAGATGGCGAACGCCACATCAAGCTCATTCAGGTTAGCGGCAGAAGTAATCTGCATATGCGGATCGGAGAAGCAGGTCGCGCGTTTACCAACACGAATCAGCTTCTGATAGAAATCCAGCGCTACAATACCAGATGTCGCCATTCCGTACAGATCAATCTGTCTTGCCTGTTGAAAAGCGTGCATTGCCCGCTCTAGCGTTACCATGTCTAAGAGCCGCGTCGTGTCGGATATCGAGCGGATATGATTGGACTCGATGGCCGTAATAATATCGCGCAGCGGATTACCTGCGATAATGTCCTGATAGGATAGTGGTGTAGACTGCTGCGCCAGGTCGGCAGCCAGCTTCGTCTTGAAGTCCGGGAATCCACGGAAATGAAGGGTTTTGCAAAATCTAGTGACGGTTGCAGGTGAAGTTCCGGATTGTTCAGCCAGCTCTGTGATGCCCATCGTCACTACATTGCCCGGAAATTGCAAAATATAGTCCGCCACTTTGCGCTCCTGCGGGTGAAAATCCTGAACCTGCTGCCGGATCGCGTGCAGAATGCTAGACAAAAATATCATCCTCTTACATGAAAAGTGGTGAAAATAATTTTAATCATATATCTAATCTTGATGAAAATTATTTCAATATCATCATAGTCAATCCACAGCAGAAACACAAGCTGATTATGCAAAATACCACAATTTCCTCACAAATCATTTCACGGCCGTCAATTGTTTGAATCTGCATGGTTATCCAGCTGCCGCTGCTCCCGAAAATCACGTGGCGCTATGCCAAGGCGAGTTTTGAATGTCCGATGGAAATAGGAATAACTTTGAAATCCACACATTTCTGCAATTTGCTCCAGCGGCATATACCCGTGCAAAATCCGTTCGCAAGCCATCGTCAATCGAAGTTGGATGGCATAGTCCATAACGGATTGATGGAACGTTTCCTTGAAAATATGTGATGCTCTGGACACACTTAGCTGCACGCGGGTTGCAACATCCTGCAGCGTAAAGGGATCCGTAACATTCATTTCAATATAATGCTTCATTTGATGGGCGATCTGCTCACTGCGATTGCGATTCAAATAAGAGGGATGTGCGCGTTCATTTAAAGTTCGCTCTAACATGCGGAAGTAAGCAAAGCTCAGGTGTTTGACAATATCGTTCATGTTGTGGCTTCCATAGAGCCGCTGCTCCTGCATAATCTCCCGCCATATCGACAGAAGACGATCGTCGATTCCGATGTCTACCTTGCCGTGAGTGGTGATCTGATTCCACCACGCTTGCACCCATGGACCATTTAATATGAAGTAGTAGTCGAGGCTGTGCACTTTTTTGTGAGGGATGCCTGATTCGGGGTGGCGGTACCCTATTTTCAAATCATAATGAGAGCCCGGTGACAGCATGAGCATATCGCCAGGTGTAATTTCCGTATATTGATCATCAATCCAGACATGAGCATTGCCTTCCAACTGTATGCGAATGAGGTAATGCTCCAGCTTGGGGATGACGAGAGTGAATGGCTTCGTGTGTCTCGCATGTCCGGAGTACATAATCGTAAATTCTTCTTGATTGATAGCAGATTGAGACATATTCTCCT
>NZ_JMDX01000291.1:0-6365 GCF_000935845.1 Paenibacillus sp. E194 | reverse complement strand
ACCTGGAGCGGGCGTGGGCGCGTCTCACCGACGCGCCGGATGGTTCGCGCCTGTACTGGCTCCATGGCGCGGACGACAGCGTATGCCCGCTTGCTGCGCAGCAGTGGGCACAAGCGGCGTGCGGCCACCGGAACGCTGCGCGGTTCGTGGTGCTCCCGCACGCCGGGCATGCGCCGTTCGCTACGCAGACGGCGCAATGGCTGCACCATATACGCATGTGGTGCAGCGCATCATCGAAGGAGACGCTTTTCGATGATTTTCATATAGAACAGGGAGGGAAAGCGTGATGTTTGCGGGGGCGAATGTGGACAAACGAATCGTGCGACAGCGCTTTGATCGGCACGCTAAAGAGTATGACCGTTATGCCGAAGTGCAGCGGGTGATGGCAGATGAGCTGGTCGAGCGTATGTGTCAAACTATAAGACCGCCCTCATCTGAAGGAACGCCACAAGGGACACTTCCTAATACTGAGTCACTATTTTACGACATAGACCTTGATAGAATGACTGCATCATCGACTGATGAAGTAAGCTGTGCAGTGCGCATTCTCGATATCGGATGCGGGACGGGGATGCTGTCGGAACGATTATCGCGTGCCTTCCCGGGAGCGGAGCTCACGCTGGTGGACTTGTCTTCGCGCATGCTGGAGCGGGCTAGTATGAAGCTGACACAAGCAGGGGTATCACCTGCTAACATACATGTGATTAATGCAGATGCGGAAGCTTGGCTGGAGAGTGCTTGTGGGCAGGAGGGGACGGAGAGGCCAACCTACAACATCATTGCGTCTAGCGCAGCTTTTCAATGGTTCAATTTCCCGGCGGATACAACTCATCGCTTGCTGCAATTGCTGGCTCCTGGCGGGATATTGGCGTTTGCTACCTTCTTGCCAGGAACCGTGAGAGAGCTGCATGACGCTTTCCGCCAAGCGGAAGCGCTGCTTGATCTTCCTGCTCAACCTCACGGCCAGAGCTATCCGAATAAGGAAGATTGGATGACATGGCTGCTCGAACATGGAGGGAACAAGCTTGCAATTCGTTGGGAGACAAGCAGTTATCGCTATACGTTTCCTGATGTTTGGACTGCACTCGCACAAGTGAGACGTGTTGGTGCTGGCAATGCAGTTCTCGTACACAATGATGCTAGAACAATGGATGATGGACAACGTAAAGGTGCAACCAGCAGGGAGCTCATTCATGCTATGCAGCAGGCCTATCAAGCAACATTCCAGCAGGACGATGGGCGAGTTCCACTTACTTATGAAGTAGCATATTGCCTTACACAGAGGGGGCTGCATACCTAGTATTCCGGGGAGTGAAGGAAGTGACCGCCGTTGTAGGCGATACAAATAACGGTCGTGCTGCGACTGTCTCGGTTGACAGTGCCCACGACCGTTTGAATGTTCCGTGACAGGACAAATTAAGAAAGACAGGTAACCTGTATGTCACGTAGAAGGGATTCCACGTCAGACAGCTTCACCATGCCGGCAGAAGGCATAAGCGCATTCGCTGTACCGCAAGCGGCACCAAGCTTCAGCCTCTCTTCAGGAGAGCAGCCTCGATGATCTGCGACGACGAGTCCTGCGACCATAGAGTCTCCACTTCCTACGGCATTAACGGCTTCTACGCGCGGGATGGACACGTCATATAATTTCCCGTCGCAGCCCGCCAGCGCACCCCGTTCGCCAAGAGAGACGATTACATTGGGAATGCCGTCCTTCATGAGCTGCTGAACGGCTCGTACGATCTCGTCCTCATTGTCGGCAGAACCACCCATGAGCTTCGTAACTTCATGCTCGTTCGGTTTAATCAAGTAAGGGTTGCTCCGGATGCCTGCGATCAGTGCATCGCCACTCGTATCCAAGATTGGAATTGCGCCTTGGCTCCGTGCGATATGAATCAGCTCGGCATATAGGTCTGTGCCGCATCCCTTCGGCATACTGCCAGAGAAGACTACATGAGAAGAACGAGAAGCAAGCTCCTCAATCTTAGCCTTCATGGCCTCAATCGCTTCCGGTGTGATCACAGGGCCAGCTTCAAGCAGCTCCGTCTGTGAGCCTCCTACCGGATCAATAATGTTCAGACAGAGGCGAGATTCTCCGGACACGGAGAGGAAATCTGCCTGAATACCTTCCTGACGAAGCATATCCACGATGGCCATGCCATTATAGCCGGCCACGAATCCAGTAGCCGTTACTTCTTCTCCTAATGCATGGATGACGCGAGCGACATTGATCCCTTTGCCTCCTGCCGTAGCAAGTGTCTCATCAGCCCGATACAGCGCATTACTGCCGAATCCGGGAATGTAATAGGTCTTATCAATAGCCGCATTAAGGGTAACAGTTGTAATCATCTTCAATCCTCCAGCCGCGATTAGCGAACGGCGCTCGCCTTCCCGATGCACCCCGCCATTTCCATTTTGCGGATTGCAAGTTCCTTCACCGCTTGCTTCGCAGGCACCATATATTTGCGTGGGTCATTTTCATCTGGGTTCGCTGTGAACACATCTTTGATCGCGTTTGAGAAGGCGATGCGCAGCTCTGTTGCGACGTTCATTTTACCCATGCCCAGCTTCACGCAGCGCTTCACCTGCTCCTCAGGAATACCAGAGCCACCGTGCAGTACGAGTGGTACGCTAACTTGCTTATAAATTTGTTCTAGGCGGTCGAAGGCGATTTTTGGTTCGCCTTTATATATGCCGTGCGCAGTTCCGATAGCAGGAGCCAACGTTGGAACACCTGTCGCTTCTACGAATGCCACGCATTCTTCAGGAACAGCCAGACGCGCATCCTCTTCCTCAACGACAATATCATCCTCTACGCCACCGACCTTGCCCAGTTCCGCCTCGATATTGACGCCAGCAGCAATTGCTACCTTCACGACCTCTTGCGTACGGCGAACATTCTCTTCATAAGGATGCATGGAAGCATCAATCATAACAGATGTATAGCCTGCGCGGATACATTGAACGAGCAGTTCATAGTCTGTGCAGTGATCCAGATGCAATGCGATGGGTATAGAAGCTTGCTTCGCTGCTGTCTGAGCGGCAGCTACAATATATTCTGGTCCTAGATGCTTCACGGTTCCGACTGTTGTCTGCAAGATAAGCGGTGTATTCGTCTCTTTTGCAGCTTCCACGACCGCTTGCAGCATCTCCAGTGTATGTACATTAAATGCAGTAATTCCGAATCCTTGTTCGCGTGCAGCTTGGAGCATGGATGTAGAGCTGATAAGATGTCCCATTTCCGTAACCTCCTGCATATAAATGATTGAAACAATTAAAATAATGATTTATAATTTCATTAAGTTGATTATAAGGGAGGAATTTGTGATATGTCAAACCATCTTGATACACATACGTACCGGGAAATCAGCGATCAAGCGGCGGCGCTGCAAGCGGCTTGGGATCAGCTGCACAATCAGAAGGATTGGGTAGATCAATATATAGGAAACGATCAATTTGAAGAGGTTGTATTCATTGGTTCCGGGTCTTCTTGGTACCAAGCAATGACAATGGCGGCAACATACCGCAAGTGGACAGGAAGAAGTGCAGCTGCACATCCGTCCTCTGATCTGTTCTTGTTCCGCGAGCAGACGGTGACGTCATCGAAGAAGGTGCTGCTTGTCGGTGTATCTCGCTCCGGCGAATCCCATGAAGTCATTCTGGCGCTGGATTCCGTCAAGGACTTGACTCATTGGACAACATGCGGCATTACGTGTCATCCGAACAGCAAGATGGCGCAAATGACGCCATGCCTTGTATCCCCATTAGGCGCTGAGAAGAGCACAGTCATGACGAAATCGCTCAGCAGCATGACGTTCATGATGCAGGCGGCAATCGCGCTTGGTGCGGGACGGGAGAAGGAACTGTCAGAGCTTGAGGAAGTATTGCAATCCAGCAGTGCGTTCGTTACAATGGCGGATGAAACAACATCAGCATGGGTGAACAGCAATCAATTTGATAAGACGATTTATTTGGGAATGGGTGCCTTGTATGGATTGGCTCTGGAAGCTTGTCTGAAGCTAAAGGAAATGACCTATACGTGGACAGAAGCATACGGAACCTTGGAATTCCGTCATGGCCCGAAGTCAATTGTTGAGCCTGGAACGCAAATTGTGCTGCTGTTGTCGGAAAGTGCCCGTGCTTATGAGCTGAAGGTTGCGCATGAGATGAAGCAATATGGGGCGATAGTAGTCATTGTAACGGCGCAAGCGGGTGCGGACACCGCATTTGCAGACAAGGTCATTGAGCTTGGCCACGTGGGCGCAAGCGATGAAGCGCGTGCAGTGCTGTACCTGCCTTTTGTTCAATATAACGGATACTACACAGCGCTCAAGCGGGGCTTGAATCCGGATGATCCGCGGAACTTGACGCAGTTCGTATCTATTTAATATAGAGCGAGCCGTTCAAGCTGAGCATTGCATTCAAGGCTGCAGGACAGAGGAGTTCGCTCCTTGCCTTAGGAACGCGTTTCTTCATAAGAAGCAAGCCCCGACACAGGTATGATTATGGAACGGATGGAGTGTAACGAATGAGTGAATCGGTATCCAAGGGCGAATTGCGACGCCAGCAAATCTTGCAAGTGATGAAGCAGAACGGACGCATAACGATTGCGGAAATTATAGAGCGTTTCGAATGTTCGGAAGCTACGGCCCGCCGTGATTTGGATCTCATGGAGCGCAAGGGAGAACTGATCCGCACAATTGGTGGAGCGCTGCTTGAAGGACCAGGTACGGTAAGAGAAGTCTCCTTCGACGAGAAGCGTCAATTGCTGTGGCTGGAGAAGGAAGCGATCGCAAGACGAGCCTTGAATTTCATTGAAGAAGGCGACAGCATCTGCTTAACTGGGGGGACGACAACATTCCTGTTGGCTCGGCTATTGAAGCAGCGCCAAGGGATTACTGTTGTAACCAATGCAGTCAATATTGCGATGGAGCTGTCCGATTGTGAGGGAATTCAAGTTGTTGTCATCGGAGGCGTAATGCGTAGTAACAGCTTCGAGCTGTGCGGGCCATTAGCGGAACGGACGATTGAGCATTTGAATATTGAGAAGCTGTTCATGGGAATAGACGGGTTCTCGACAACGAAAGGGATCACCACATACTCCGAGCTGGAAGCCCAGACGGCCCGCATGCTAATGCGCCAAGCGCAGCAGACTTTCGCGGTATTCGATCATACGAAAGTGGACAAAGCATCGTTATTTACAGTGACTACTGTAGATGGACTTACGGGATGCATAACGGACAGCCTATTGCCGGATGATATGGTCAGCACCTTGCAGCAGATGGGGGTATCTTGCTATTATGCGGGGGACGAACAGTAATCAGCTAAACCTAAGTATGTTAAGGGTGGAGTAAGAAGGGAAAACTTGTGTCATATGGGGTTTGAAACGTTTTCTCCTGTGCTGCGTATGATATGAAATATGAATGTAATTATCAAATAAATACCCAATCATGTGGTGCAAATGTGGATATAGTGGGTATATTTATATTGTAACCATGGCGAATCGCAGACGGTATGATTTGTATCCAGAACGCACATCTTATGGATACCGCATAACTCAGCAGCCACTTGAGGATGGACGAATCGACTAGATTTCACCAACAGTCCGCTCGCTTGCATCCCGCGCAACCACCATGATACAATGGGTGTGAATCTTTACACATGAAATTAGCGTGTTACTAGTGCGACTAGGCATGAGCTAAGCGGCCGTTCACGGGGTGAACTGCATGCTTTAGCGCATGCCTTTTTATTTTCTCATAAGAGAAATTGGATTTTTTTGTCGGTTATCACAACAACCACAATGACGGACGAAAGTTCACATGGTTAAATACAAGGAGGAACTCAATATGTTTGGTTTTGGTAAAAAGAAAAGAAAATTTCCATTACAGCACCGATCACAGGTCAAGCAGTACCTTTGGAGCAAGTACCGGATCCAGCATTTGCACAAAAAATTATTGGTGACGGAATTGCTATAGAGCCAACAGAAGGTGTATTTATAGCTCCATTCGACGGTCATGTCGTGCACTTGATTGATTCTCATCATTCCTTGGTGCTTGCACATGAATCCGGCTTGGAATTGCTCGTTCACATCGGTGTGAACACAGTATCCTTGCAAGGCAAACCATTCAAGCCGCATGTGAAATCCGGCGACAAAGTGAAAAAAGGCCAAACGCTTATCGAGTTCGATATTGCACAAATTAAAGAAGCTGGCCTTCCTGTTGTAACACCAATTATCGTAGCAAACGGCGACATCGTTGCTGAGTTGAAAGCGAACACAGGCAATGTAAAAGCAGATTCCGATGAATTGATGGAAGTTGTATTGAATAGATGGTTTTGAACTAAGTTCTGAACGAGAGAAGCAACAC
>NZ_JMDX01000290.1:0-6399 GCF_000935845.1 Paenibacillus sp. E194 | reverse complement strand
AATATGCGTCGATTGCGCAATACGTTCCTCGTCTCTGCCCTATTGTCCATTCCACTTCTGTGGTCCATGGTGGGTCATTTTTCTTTCACCTCATGGATTTGGGTGCCGGAATGGTTCATGCACCCTTGGGTACAAATGGTACTGGCAGCGCCGGTTCAATTTATTATAGGGGCACGCTTCTATGTTGGGGCATTTAAGGCACTCCGCAGTGGGAGCGCCAATATGGATGTGCTTGTTGCGCTCGGTACGACCTCAGCCTATGTCTACAGTGTGTACTTGGCGTGGCAATGGCAGATTGGCGAGCTTCACCATCCTGAGATGTATTTTGAGACGAGTGCTGTTCTCATTACGCTCATTCTTCTGGGTAAATGGCTGGAGGCTTCAGCTAAAGGACGGTCTTCTCAAGCAATCCGAGCTCTGATGGGGCTGCGTGCCAAAACGGCAACCGTTGTGCGCGACGGTGAACAAGTGGAAGTGCCTGTGGAGGATGTGGCAAATGGGGATCTCGTACTTGTTCGCCCAGGTGAGAAAGTACCGGTAGACGGCATTGTAGTTAGCGGGACATCGACCGTGGATGAATCCATGCTTACCGGTGAAAGCGTCCCTGTTGAGAAGCAAGCCGGCGATAATGTATACGGGGCTACCGTGAATGCGCAGGGGGCATTTACGATGAAAGCGACCCAGGTCGGCTCCGAGACGGCGCTCTCGCAAATTATTAAAATCGTTGAGGAGGCGCAGGGCTCCAAGGCTCCGATTCAGCGGATCGCTGATAAAATATCAGGCATCTTCGTGCCGATAGTCGTTGGGATTGCGGTGCTTGTATTCTTAATTTGGTATTTCGCTGTTGAACCAGGCAACTTCGGTGTAGCCTTGTCTCGTACCATTGCCGTACTCGTAATCGCTTGCCCGTGTGCGCTCGGCTTGGCAACGCCAACGTCGATTATGGCGGGAACCGGACGTGCTGCGGAATATGGTGTACTATTCCGAGGCGGCGAGCATCTAGAAGGCGCCTATCGGGTGCAGACAGTTGTGCTCGACAAGACAGGAACCGTAACAGAAGGGGCTCCTTCGCTTACAGATGTTGTATTGCATGATGGGAATGAAGACGAGAAGACAGAACTCTTGACCTTACTGGCATCTGCAGAGAAGCAATCCGAGCATCCATTGGCACAGGCGATTGTGAAGGGATTGTCGGAGCAAGGAATCAGCACGGTCGAACCGGATTCATTCCGAGCTGAACCTGGATATGGAATAGCGGCTGAGGTGAATGGGCATCAGATCATTGTCGGCACACGCAGATGGATGGAGAAGAACGGGGTAGCAAGCAGCGATGCGGAGGAAGCATTGCAAGACATGGAGCAGGCAGGCAAGACGGCAATGCTTATCGCGGTTGATGGCAGTTGGAAAGGCATAGTTGCCGTTGCCGATCAAGTGAAGGCTTCCTCGAAGAAGGCTATCGAGCGGCTGCATCAAATGGGGATACGCGTTGTCATGATGACAGGAGACAACACACGCACAGCCAGAGCCATCGCGTCACAAGTAGGGATTGATGATGTATTTGCAGAGGTGCTACCTGAACAGAAGGCACAGCATGTGCGCGAGCTGCAGCAGAGAGGCAGTGTTGTCGCCATGGTAGGCGATGGAATTAATGATGCGCCAGCTCTGGCAGCAGCGGACATTGGGTTCGCGATCGGTACAGGTACGGATGTAGCAATGGAGACGGCAGGCGTAACCTTAATGCGTGGCGACTTGAACGGCATTGCGGATGCGATGGAGATGAGCCGCCGTACAATGCGTAACATTAAGCAGAACTTGTTCTGGGCACTCGTATACAATACGATAGGCATCCCGATTGCAGCAATCGGATTGCTTGCCCCATGGCTTGCAGGAGCGGCTATGGCCTTCAGCTCGGTATCCGTTGTACTGAATGCGCTGCGGCTTCAACGCATCAAGCTGTAACCTGCAGAATTTCTTGGTAGAGATCGTGATGTTCCTAAACAGAAGGTAGCATATAATCCTATCGCCGAACGTAATATGCGGTAATGATGATGCGGATCATTGACGAACTGTCAACTTTGGTGTTAACAAAAGTGGCAGCCACATGGTATGATCAAATCGGATGAAAGGTATGATTAAGGAGGTCTGAACATGCAATTACGCGTTACAGCGAAGGCAGTCGAGCGTTTTTTGGCTGATTGGGGATTCACAGCAGGAGACTCAGTACGCATATTCGTCCGCTATAGCGGATTCAGTGCTTCAGGACCTTATTCATTCGGCATCATGAAAGACAGTCCGCAATATCCAGCAGTGACGGAAGTTGTGAACGGCATTACGTTCTTTATGGAGCAAAATGATGTATGGTTCTTGGATAATCGTGAATTGACGCTAGATGAGAAAGGTGAAGATATTGTCTTTCTGCATGAAGGAATGGTCATCTAGCGCATCAACCCGTAATCATCAATAGGCGAGCCGAGAGGCTCGCCTATTGTGCATGGATAGACGCTTAGTGAATCGGAGTTTCATGAAGATAAGGTGACAGCTTCGGTATTTGTTTATTTTGGTTAGAGATGAGAAAAAATCCTTGTCATTCGTTCTGGTTAGATATATAATCGTTCTCAATTGGGGGAAGCGTGACAGCGACTTTCAATGCAATTGAATATGAGGAAACAGGTGCTTCGGGTAACGTCGAAGCTTAATAGGGAAGCCGGTTGGAAATCCGGCGCGGTCCCGCCACTGTGACAGTTGAGGTATTGCGAGAGAGCCACTGGTCGTAATCGATCGGGAAGGCTGCAAAGGCCAATGAAGCTGAAGCCAGGAGACCTGCCTGTTTTGACAACACTGTTCGTACCTACGGGAGATAGGGAAGTGTTCGTAAGCATGGATATCGGTTTTCGATTCCTCTTAGCATGAGGGTAGTCTGCTAATGAGCCGGAAGGATCGATCTATTCCACTATGACTTCATGGACGTTTACGAGACATTTCTGTTGTTGGACAGGAATGTCTTTTTTGCATATTGGGATGCAGTGAAATTTCTGAAGTCTGAGTGATAAAGTCACATATGGTGGGGTAGAGCGTTCAACTGCAATCTCAATTCCGTGTTAAGCGATAGAAATTGTCCAATTAAATCCCGTACGGCAAAATGACTCATGGAGAGGGGCAGTATGATGACAGTTCATTCAATCAAGACAAGCACAGCAGGTTACCCTCGGATCGGATACGACCGGGAATGGAAGAAGGCATTGGAGCAATATTGGGCTGGGAACAGTTCTGTTCAGCAGCTGGAAGAAGAATTGGCACGCATCAATGATGTTCGGCTGAAGACGATGCAGGACGCTGGCATTGACCTGATTCCAGTAAATGATTACTCCTGGTATGATCATGTGCTTGATATGACGGCCACATTCGGATTGATTCCGTCACGGTTTGCATATGACGGTGGAGAAGTGAACGCAGATTTGCTGTTCGCCTTGGCTCGTGGTACACAGGATGCGGTAGCTTGCGAGATGACGAAGTGGTTTAATACGAACTATCACTACATTGTGCCGGAATGGGAAGGCAAGGCGCCGCAATTGACGGTCAATCGCCCGCTGCAAGCCTATCGCCAAGCGAAGCAGATTCATGGCATTGAAGGTAAGCCAGTCATCATCGGACCCTATACGTATGTCCGCTTTATTAAAGGGATTAAACCGGAAGAGCGCCTGAATGTTCTTCGCCAATTCGTAGGGGTATACGGACAGTTGCTTAGCGAGTTGGAGCGTGAAGGTGTGCAGGCTGTGCAATTGGATGAACCTGCATTCGTGCTGGAAGTGCCAAGCGAGCATTGGACTGCTGTGAAGGAAGTCTATGCCGAATTGCGCAAGGCAGCACCAAGCTTATCATTATGGGTTCAGACCTACTTCGATGCGGTGTCCGACTACGAAGCGTTCGTGTCTCTTCCGGTGGATACGCTCGGATTAGACTTTGTTCATGATAGAGGGAGAAATGAAGCAGCGCTTCGTCAATTCGGTTTCCCTGCGCAGAAGCAGCTTGCTGTCGGGATTATTGATGGCCGCAATATTTGGCGTACGGACTTGGCGGCTGCTGCAGTATGGCTGGAGTCTGTGGAAGAGATTGTACCGAAGGAACGCTGGATTATTCAGCCATCATGCAGCCTGCTTCATGTACCACTCACGTCGGAGCGGGAAACTGAGCTGTCCGCACCAGTGCGCGAGGCATTGGCGTTCGCGGATGAGAAGCTGGAGGAGACTGCCCTACTTGCTCGTCACTTCTCAACCCCGAGTGAAGAGACGCGCGCAGCATTAGTAGAGAGCGGTGCTCGTGTTCAAGCATGGCGGACGGAACCGTCAAGACAGCGTCCGCAAGTCGTTCAAGCGTTGGAAGTACTGCTTCGTGCAGAGAAGGAAAAAGGAATTGAACGTCTTCCATTCGAGGAACGCAAGGAGCTTCAGCGCAAGCGCTGGCCATCGCTGCCGCTGCTGCCGACCACAACGATTGGCAGTATGCCGCAAACTGCGGATATCCGGCGCGCACGCCTTCGCTTCCGCAAGGGAGAATGGGATGCGAAGACGTATGAAACCTATTTGGAAGAAGAAATGACACGCTGGATTCGCATTCAGGAAGAGATCGGCATTGACGTGCTGGTACATGGTGAATTCGAACGCACGGACATGGTCGAATACTTTGGCGAGAAGCTGGACGGGTTCGCATTCACGAAGTTCGGCTGGGTTCAATCCTATGGCTCGCGCTGTGTAAAACCACCGGTTCTGTACGGAGATGTGGCGTTCACAGAGCCGATGACGGTGAAGGAAACGGCATTTGCGCAGTCCTTGACGTCTCAGCCGGTTAAGGGGATGCTTACGGGCCCGGTAACGATCTTGAACTGGTCGTTCGTACGTGACGACATTCCTCGCGAGCAGGCGGCATTCCAGCTGGCGTACGCGCTTCGCCAAGAGATTGCAGCACTGGAGACTGCAGGTATTGGCATGATCCAGGTCGATGAGCCTGCGGTGAAGGAAGGGATGCCGCTTAAGGCGGAGGATGCTGTCTATTATACGGATTGGGCAGTGCTTGCTTTCCGGCTTGCAACATGCGGAGCAGCGCCTGAGACGCAAGTACACACGCATATGTGCTATTGCGACTTCTCCGACATGGTCGATACGATCCGCAAGATGGATGCTGACGTGATCTCGCTCGAAACGGCACGCAGCGGCGGCGATATGATTGCTACGCTGGAGGAGCAGAGCTATGAGCTTGGCATTGGTCTGGGTGTATATGATATTCACAGTCCACGTGTGCCTGCTGTAGAAGAGATTGATCGGATTATCGAGCAGGCGCTTCGTGTGCTGCCGGTTGAGACGTTCTGGATTAACCCAGACTGTGGTCTGAAGACGCGCCGCGAGCCGGAGACGGTAGCTGCACTGCGCAACATGGTAGAAGCAACGAAGCTTGCTCGCGCACGCCATGAAGCGGCAGTATCGACTGAAGCATAAGAACTGATCCTCGCTAGTTTTCATCGCGCGCACATAGACTTCAATATTTCTTCATTATCATAGGGAAAGGCCGTCTCTCGCAGTCATCGCGACTGCCATGCAGAGATGGTCTTTTTTTATACCGTGAAACCTTCAAATTTGAAAT
The DNA here is from genome assembly GCF_000935845.1 of Paenibacillus sp. E194. Taxonomy (NCBI): domain Bacteria; kingdom Bacillati; phylum Bacillota; class Bacilli; order Caryophanales; family Paenibacillaceae; genus Paenibacillus; species Paenibacillus sp. E194. The sequence goes on along the minus strand of NZ_JMDX01000290.1, from coordinate 765 downwards.
ACGTAATATATGGTAAATCGACATTTTTCTTTTTCTGCGCGTGAGTGAATGAGATGAACATTGGTTATTCATATGTTAAAGGAATACCGGGACAACCAAACATGTCGATTAATGAAAATTATGTTATAATAGAGATGTAAGCGGATACATGATTCCTGCTTCCATCTTCCTTATCACACGGAGGCAGAAAGGTGGGATCTGATATGCGTTGGTTCACACAATGGTTCAAACGGGATAAGAAAAACGCTAAGGCAGCTCTTGAAGCGGTGCATGTAACGTTAGAAGATGTCCGCAGAGCGGTGCTTCAATATGAGAAGGATATGCCAAAAGAGATTAAACGAACGACCCTGCTCCTAGGGGATCAAAGCATTGATTTGAAACGCCTGCGCCGTTATTTAGGTGGAGAATCGGATCAGAAGTTCTATATGTCCCATTACACGTACGAAATATTTGAAGAGAAAGACAAGCACATTCCGATATATCTAGATATGGTTCAGGCTGCGGTCGATGATTATTTGGATGAACATGATGATCTTCCCGTACTCACGGGAACACGCAACCGCCAAGTCCACTATGACCTGCTCATGCAGCGCCATTATTTAAAAGAGAAGCCGCCTATCTCTCTCTACTTAACGACAGAGCAGTTTTTACTGACTCACGAAGAGGATTGGCATAAATCACAAGCCGCGATTCCAATTGATTTGTAACGGAATTGGCACGAATAACAAGAGCTTGCCCTCATTGGCAGAGGGTGAGCTCTTGTTG
>NZ_JMDX01000289.1:0-6403 GCF_000935845.1 Paenibacillus sp. E194 | reverse complement strand
CGATATCTGAATGCAGAGACAAATTAATGACTCTCGCTCCATCTTCAATCGCACGCTGCATTGCCTCTGCAATCGTAGACGTGAATGCATGACCTTCAGGGGCGACCGCACGGTAAATGAGCAACGAGGCGCCAGGCGCTTGCTGTGCCACGATACCAGCAACATGCGTACCATGTCCCTTCTCATCTTGTGGATACTCATCACCTTCCACGAAGTCATGTGCCTTCACGATTCGATCCTTCAATAAGGGATGCTCCATATCTGCACCAGAATCGATGACGGCGACTTTAATTCCTTTTCCTGTGTATGGATCATCTGTCTTCGCTGCTGTATGAGATGGATCGAGCTTTGACCCACCTACAGGCAGTAGCGGCGCTTGAGCAGAAGCCGTCCCCACTCCAAGAGGAGTGACCAATACCCCAGCAGCAACAATCAAAGCGCATGAGACCTTCCATATCGGTTTGTACCAGCGATCTATGTTCATTCTATATTTCCTTCTCTCTAAGCCATTCATGATGTCTCATAAATCGTAACATAGGATAGAGAGGGAAAGATTTACGCCACTGTAATCTAGCTGCCCCAATTTTTCTCAGTTCAGTCCTGCTTGCTCCGCTGATAGATTCATAGCCTTCTCCTACTCAAGTAATTGAGGTTTGATAATGCTGTAAGAGCTGCTCTACCTTCGATTGAATCATTGTTCGTAATGATTCAGGCTTTACTGCTACCACATGACTGCCATACCTCATGAAATATTCGGCGATAAATGATTCTTCTCCTGGATTGTAGAATCCTGTAATGACAGTCTGTTCACCAACATCTAGTTTCATAGAAGGATAAGATTCTTTATAGAAGATGTCCTTGGCCTGTTCTTCAATTTCTACCTCAAATCGAATATGGCAAACCGACTGGTATAGTTCTAATGAGCGGCTAACTAGTTCATCAAGTGAAAAGCGAGATTCTTCTGCTTCCACCTGCATGGAGGTAACTTTATCGCATCGGAACACTCGATGTTGATTTGTATTTACCTCTATCCCTGTTGCGTACCATTGACCGTACTTAGCAGAAATTTTGAAAAATTGAACCCTATAACTCTTGCTGCCCTTATTCCGTGTATATTGAATGGTGCAGATGTTTTCATGAAGTATGCTCTTCAAGATTTGTTCCAAATAAAGACTTACATGATGATGCTGATTGCTTTCCAATTGCAGAACCTTTTTCATACTATGAATCTTCTTGATTTGTTCTTGCGAAAGGCACTTTTCAAACTTCTCATGCAGCTGACTGACATGTATATGAAATGGAGTAGATTGATAAGATTGCAGCGTCAGCATGGCGAAATACAGAGCGTAAACTTCATCAAGCGTAAAAATAATCGGCGATAGCAATCGATTCTGCAAAATACCATATCGCCCATGCCGTCCATATTCCGAATAGATAGGCATGCCTAATTGTTCTAACGAGCGAATATCACGTAAAGCTGTGCTTTTTGAAATCTGATACTTATCCATGAGGTCTTGTAAATTAAAGAACTCCCGACCATTTAAGTATCTGAGCATGTCTTGTAATCGTTCTGATTTATTCATGCGAATCTCCTTATAAAAGGTGTCATGATTTGATACCTTTAGCAATTATGATAAATTCAAGGCCATATATCAAATGCTAAAAGATATCCACCAACCATGATAATCCACAAGGAGACTGATACGATGAGCGCAACACTGGAAGTCGCTTTTTTCCTGTCCATGAACGGGCAAGCACAGGAAGCCATTCATTTTTACAAACAACATTTGAACGCGAAGGAATTGCTGATTGTGACCTATCAAGACATGGCGAAGCGTGACAGCTCCATAACGCTTACGGAGGACAACAAGAATCAGATTACCCACTCTGTCTTATCGATTGGCAGAACAAAAATAATGATTGCAGAAGATACAATGAACCCCGGGGAAGCCTATACAGTTGGCAATAACACGTCACTATGCATTCAGAGCGCTGATTTAGAGGAAATAGAACGGTTTTATGCCAGCTTGATTACGGATGAAAGGGTACGCATTATTGTCCCGTTATCGAGCAATATATTCAGCAAAGCCTACGGTATAATCGAAGATCCGTTCGGTATTCGCATCCAATTAATGTTTGATTCCAGATTACAATCATAGCCGCATTAGCTGCATCCACATCGAATGACACAAAAAAGAGGCCGAACGCTCTCGGCCTCTTATCCTTATTCCTAACTTGCCTTCTATTCATCTACACAATTGGTGTCTTCAGCGGCGTGCCGGGCTTGCGTGGATACGCCTTCGGTGTTGGCCCCTTCTTCGACATCACTACAATGTGACGCTCGGACTGCTCCACCGGAAGCTTCAATGCATAGTCAGCTGTGAATGTGGCCTGGAGCACTTGTAGGCTTCGCTTCGCCTCCACAATCTCTTCCTGTGGATCTGTCCCCTTCATCGCTGCGAATGTGCCGCCTGGACGCACGAACGGCAGGCAGAACTCATTCAGCACGTTCAATCTGGCAACAGCACGTGCTGTCACAAGATCATACTGATCGCGGTGCTCCGGCTTGCGAGCAACCTCCTCAGCACGTCCATGAATACAGCTAATCCCCGTCAATCCAAGCTCCTGCACCAGATGATTCAGAAATACAATTCGCTTATTAAGGGAATCAACAATCGTCAACTGAAAATGCGGGAACATAATCGCCAGTGGAATCCCTGGGAAGCCTGCCCCTGAACCGATATCCGCCATACGCTTGACTTCCTTCATATCGACATGGAAGCCTAGTGTCAGTGAATCGTAGAAATGCTTCTCGTATACGAGCTCACGCTCGGTGATGCCGGTCAAGTTCATCCGCTCATTCCAATCCACCAACACCCGATAATACGTCTCTAATTGATTCCACTGTGTATCTGTAATCGGCGGCCATCCATGTCCGGACAGCCAGCCTTGGAAATGTTCTTGTAATGCATCCATCACTGGCAATCTCCTCTTCTGCAGTTAGTGTCCCCATCCTGCATACTGGGCACAGCCCTCTCGTCTGAATTATGACTGAGCATGCTTCTCGGCTGTTACGCGGTTGTAATGCTCCAAGTATACAAGCAGGATCGAAATATCTGCAGGAGTTACACCAGAAATACGCGATGCTTGCCCAATCGACAACGGGCGAATCTTTGCCAGCTTCTGCTTCGCTTCCGACGCAATGCCATGAACCGCATCATAATCGATATCCTGCGGGATCAGCTTCTTCTCCATCTTCGCTAGACGCTCTACTTGCAGCAGCTGCTTCTCAATATATCCTGCATACTTAATCTGAATCTCAACCTGTTCCTTCATTTCTTCATCCAACTCAAGCGGCGAAGGGAATAACTTATCCACATGTGCATAAGATATTTCTGGACGTCGCAGCAAGGTAACAGCGTCACAACCGTTCGTAAGAGGAGCAGAACCCGCTTCTGCAAGCATCCCCTGCACGGCTTCATCCGGCTTCACCTTTGTTGCCTTCAAGCGCTCCATCTCTTGACCGACCAAGTCAAGCTTATGCTGGAACGCAGCATACCGCTCATCGGTAATTAGACCAATCTCATGCCCGATATCCGTCAAGCGCATATCCGCATTGTCATGACGAAGCAGCAATCTATATTCCGCGCGGGACGTAAGCAGACGATACGGCTCATTCGTCCCCTTCGTTACGAGATCGTCGATCAACACGCCAATGTAAGCTTGCGAACGATTTAAGATGACAGCAGGCTTGCCCTGCACCTTGCGTGCAGCATTGATGCCAGCCATAACCCCCTGCGCAGCAGCTTCTTCATAACCGGATGTTCCGTTAATTTGTCCAGCTGTGAATAAGCCATCCACCCGCTTCGTCTCCAAAGTTGGCCACAGCTGTGTTGGTGCGACTGCATCATACTCAATCGCATAACCAGTTCGCATCATTTCCGCATTCTCGAGTCCTGGGACTGAGCGCAGAATTTTCAGCTGAACATCTTCAGGCATACTCGTGGACAGTCCTTGTACATAATACTCAGCCGTGTCCTTGCCTTCCGGTTCCAGGAAGATTTGGTGCTTTGGCTTATCCGCAAAGCGAACGATCTTATCTTCAATGGACGGGCAATAGCGAGGTCCCGTTCCTTCAATAACACCAGAGAACATTGGCGCTCGATGCAAGTTCTCATTGATAATGCGATGCGTATTCTCCGATGTATACGTCAGCCAGCAAGGAAGCTGCTCATTATCGGAAGACTTAGTCTCATAAGAGAAAAACTTCGGATGATCGTCTCCAGGCTGAATTTCTGTTTTGGAAAAGTCGATTGTCCCTCCATTCACCCGCGGAGGAGTACCTGTCTTGAATCGAACGAGATCAAATCCGAGATTGCGTAAGCATTCAGACAGCTTCAAAGACGGTTGTTGGTTGTTCGGGCCGCTCTCATACATCAACTCACCGATAATTATTTTGCCCCGCAAATACGTACCTGTCGTTAAGACAACCGTTTTCGAGCGGAAAATAGCGCCTGATTTCGTGATGGCACCTACACATTTGCCGTCTTCCACGATCAATTCCTCGACCATGCCTTGACGCAGCGTCAAGTTCGGCGTTGTTTCTACTGTTTCCTTCATTTTTGCCTGATACAGTACTTTGTCGGCCTGAGCACGCAGCGCGTGGACAGCTGGGCCTTTCCCGGTATTGAGCATCCGCATTTGGATGAAGGTTTTATCGATATTGCGGCCCATTTCTCCGCCTAATGCATCGATTTCGCGTACAACATGGCCCTTAGCTGGGCCGCCAATCGAAGGGTTGCACGGCATGAAAGCAACCATATCTAAGTTAATCGTCAACAGCAACGTATTGCAACCCATCCGTGCAGAAGCAAGTGCCGCTTCACAGCCCGCATGGCCCGCTCCGATAACTATTACATCATATTGTCCCGCCTCAAATGGCATGGGGCTCCCTCCTTTAACAACTTTCTCTATAAACAGCACTCACGGCAACAAGGTCTTTTACCGTGATCACAACTCTCTATTTTCCAAGACAGAACTGGGAGAAGATCTGGTCAATCAGCGAATCGCCTACAGAGTCTCCAATGATTTCGCCGAGCAGCTCCCAAGCGGTGCGCACGTCGATTTGAATCATATCAATTGGTATTCCCTGCTGTGATGCCTCCACAGCGTCTTCTAATGCCCGTAGCGTCTTCTTGAGCAGCGCAATATGCCGTACGTTGCTGACATACGTCATATCCCCCGCTTCAATTCCACCGCTGAAGAACAACTCGGAGATCACCTTCTCTAGTGCGTCCACGCCTTCCTGCTCTTTCGCGGACATACGCACGATTTGGCTCTCGCCAAATGCCTCCTTCAACGGGGTATCATCCAACACCGTAGGCAGATCCATTTTATTCACAATGATAATCACTTGTCTACCCGTAATTTGCTCCATCCATTCCCGTTCATCCGGATGAAGCTCATCATTGTTGTTCACGACGAAAAGAATAAGGTCTGCTTCTTGGAGTGCACTGCGTGAACGCTCTACCCCCATTCGTTCCACCACATCCGTCGTTTCCCGAATGCCAGCCGTATCCAAGAGACGCAGCGGGATCCCGTTAATGGTTACGAATTGCTCGACCACATCGCGAGTTGTCCCCGGAATATCGGTGACAATCGCTTTATTATCTTGGGCAAGCGTATTGAGCAGCGATGATTTGCCGACATTTGGTCGCCCAATAATCGCAGTGACAATACCCTCCCTCAATATTTTCCCCTCAGATGCGGTCTTCAATAGCCGCGTCACTTCTTCCATGACTTGCCCGCATTTATCTTGAATAAAGTTGCTCGTCAGCTCTTCAACATCATGCTCTGGATAGTCGATATTCACTTCGATATGAGCAAGTGTCTCAATGAGTGTATGACGGAGCGACTTAATTCGGGTAGACAGTTGACCTTGTGCCTGCTTCATAGCGATGCTGAAGGCACGATCCGACTTCGAGCGAATGAGATCAATAACCGCCTCTGCTTGTGACAAATCAATCCTGCCATTGAGGAAGGCACGCTTCGTGAACTCTCCCGGCTCCGCCAGACGAATTCCCTGCTGAAGCAGAATATCCATCACCTTCCGCACCGAAATAATCCCGCCATGCGTATTGATTTCGACAACATCCTCCGTTGTGAATGAACGAGGGCCGCGCATCACGCTTACGAGCACCTCTTCTACTCGCTCCCCTGACTGTGGATCAACAATATGTCCATAATGTATCGTATGGCTGTCCGCCTCTGTTAGCTTCGTCTTTGAACGGAATATGCGATCCACTTCAGCGAAAGATCCTTCTCCGCTTACTCGGATAATCGCAATACCGCCTTCGCCAAGCGGTGTAGATACCGCTGCGATTGGTTCGTAATTCATCCTAAT
>NZ_JMDX01000288.1:0-6412 GCF_000935845.1 Paenibacillus sp. E194 | reverse complement strand
GGTTATGTCAGAGGTTTTCAGGCGGGTCAAGAACGGTATGGCACCCCATTTGACGGAACGAGCATCATTTTACCTGTTTATAATCAACGGAATCAGCTGGAGCAGTGCTTGGACAGTATTTTCTCGAATACGGACAGACCGATCGAAGTGATCGTTGTTGATGATGCCTCAACCGATGATACTCTGACCTATCTGCAAAGGCTTAGCGGACAGATTCGATATCACAGCCATGAGACCAATCGAGGTCTGGCAAGTGCAATTAATACTGGATTGATGATGTCCAAAGGCAGCACGATATGCATATTGAACAGTGATACGCTCGTAACGCCGAATTGGTTGTCCGGTATGCTGAATTGCTTACACAGCAACATAGAATTTGGTATGGTTGGATCAGTGTCGAACCGTGTTGCCGGCGAACAGCAGATACCTGTGCCTTACGAACATGTCAAAGATATGTATGACTTTGCTGCTGAATATAATATCCCGGATGCAAGCCGGTGGCACAGCACAGATCGTTTGTTCCATGTGTGCCGCCTTATGCGCCGCAGCACATTTGAAGCGAATGGATACTTTGATGAGCGATTTGAGAATAGCGGATTTGCAGATGAAGATTATCATTTGCGCATGCGGATGGTAGGGCTCAAGCTTATCGTATCAGGGGACGTATTTATCCACCGCTCGTTCCATGCAAGCCTGCAGGAGCAGGACGGTCACACCCAATCTAGTCAGGATAAGCATGCGGCTTTCTTTCAAGAGAAGTGGGGCAATGCTTATGATTGGCTTCAGCGTATTCGTACGCAGCATGGGATGCTTGCGGGACGGCAATGTCAGGCATTTTATCCGTCTCAGGTGGCAGTTACTGGACTAAACGATGCAAATTATTGGATTGAAAATGGGGCAAAACGTCCTGTTCAAGGGGAGTTACGTATTCCGATTGTACGGGTAAGTCAGCTTGAATTGCGGGGATGGCCAACAGGAGTACCGATTGAGGCTGCTGCGGTTGCGCAGAAATGGAGTAAACAGCATGAAACAGAGGGAAAGATTCCTGACGGTGCTGTATTCAAAACGGAACTAGGCAAGTATTATCGTCGTGAGGGTGAAGCATGCAGAGAGCTTGTTAGTGATCATGCGCTGAACCGCTGGGGATTCGCTGATAAGGTAGCAATCCGTACGGAACATGAGAGAAGCGACCTTACGGAACAGTTGCCAATTATGGCGCACCCGGTCATTCATTCCTATCATATTTGAGGAATTGAAGAGTGGAAGTTAGGCCTTGTGCTTGGGAGGGGAGAATATTGCAACATTTCATCACGGACATGATTGGTCAAATGTCATATACGCAGCGGCATATGGCGCGCGTGCTTGACGCAGAGCGGCATGTAGCGGTTCGCATGGCGCAAATCGTGCATGCACTGCCGGATGTTGACCCTCAATTCGGGGGGGAGAACGATTATAAGGAATACTCCCAGGCATTAACGAAAAGTATCGTTGCTTATCTGAACGGAATTGCAGAGCTAGAGGAAGCGATGGCGGAACAGCTGCAGCATGTGTTGAAGGAGATTTCGGATGATGCAGAGGAATAATGCGCATGCAAGGGGGGATCTGCATGAATAGAGAACAGTCCTATCACGTCATTCTGGAGTCTATGGCCAAGATGCAGGGCAATGTGGCGAAGATCCTAGAAGCAAAAGCGGTAGAGGCCGAGAAGATGCGCAACTGGACGTTGAATCATATGACAGAGCACTCGTTCACGAATCATCGGGAACAGATTGTCGAACCTCTTGACGTGCATGCACAAGTGGTTGAAGTAATCGAGAGTTTGACGAAGCTGCAAGTCAGTCTATCCCACAATATGAAGGTACTGCTCCGGCGGGAGGAATCCGAGGGTTACGGAGATAGCCTCGGAGGGGGCTTGTTGAATGGAGAGTTCGGGATAGGAGACAAAATGTAATGGCTGCAGCGCACGAGGAGCAGCAGGTGCAGATTGAAATGATCAAGGCCATTGTACAGAGCCAATCCGCATTGGCACGTATGTTGAATCAAATGGCTGACCTTACAGCACATTCAGAAGCTGCAACGAAATTGCTTAAGGACAATATTCGTCTGTTGTCCATGTATCAGCTTGCACTATGCGGCATGGTCACAGGTTTTCAGACCCGTATTCGCAAGACAGGCACAGCTGCGCCTCCATGGCTGCATCCGGATTGTCAATTCGAGGAGATGAGAGTGGAGGAGGGAGAAGTTGCAAGTGAATAAGCAGAAGCGAGCACAGAGATCCCGGCGGCAAATGGGACAGCAGAAGCTGGTTAGCGGCACTGCATCAACGGGAAGCGTAAGGAAAGTGAGCAAGCAGGTTCCGCAACGGAAATTGCAACGCCGTCTTCAGGTTGTGAACCAGCCCGAGTGTCGGCGTACAACGAAGCAAATTGCCTCAACACATTCGACTCATCACCGCATTCAACATCCTGCATTTCAAGATGGATATCGGGTGGGGTATGCGAAGGGATATGAAGATGCACATCAACTGTCCTATGCCAATCAATCATAACGAAGTGAACAGTCTGACACTTGCATAGGCAAGAGGAGGGCTGTTTTTTAATGGATGTCGAGCGATAGGATTCGGGTAAGAAGGAACTTGAAACAAATATAATATCACATGTCGGTAAACGGAGTAGAACGATGCGCAGTTGTAAGCTTGCGCACCGTCAGAAATTCGAAGTTGGTTTACATTTCCCTTCAAGTTGGGTTCAAGAAGGGAGACGCCGCTTCTAACTTGAATGTGGCTCCATTTGTAAATAGAATCAAATCCAGGAAATCCAAACAAATGGTCAAACAAAGCGTTTACATACAGGTATTTATTTAAATTTCTTTGTTTTGCTCATGAAATCATCGCCGCATAAGCAAAGTTGAGAAATTGCGAGGTAATGATGCTGTAATGAGAGATAAGATGGGATTAGTTGATCACAATTGCCCGGAAATGGAGAAATTATGGTTTTCATTTCATTTACAGCAGGAGGGGAAAGGCGTAAGATTCAGTTCAGCAACAACAACGTTATCCGTTGCGTCTCAATCGCTGAATTCCGCAGGAAGCGGAAGCGGGGGAACCAATGAAGCGAATGGAGCTGAGTGGACAGTCAGCAGCCACCGTTCGCATGGGGTGAATCCGGCACAGGATCGCTGTTCCTGGCTGGTAGGGCGACTCTTCGCGCCCGAATCCGTCAGCTAACCTCGTAAGCGTACGGGAGAGGCGCGCCTGATCATATGGCGACGCACCTCTTTCTTGCAAGTAGGGCTTCGGACAGATGAACAGGAGGAACTGGATATGTACGATGCGGACCGGGTCATTACAGTGTTCGCAGGCTGTGAGACGGGGATTGAATTCATACGTCAGTTGAAAGGAGCAGGATATTCGGTTGCGGGTATTGCCCATAATGGGCGATTGGCAACGCGATTGGAAGGTGTTGGCGTTCATTCCGTATGCCGAATCAATACGACGGAGCCGAAGGCGTGGGCCGTCCCTCATGTCCCGATTGGCCGAATCTATGTGTTTGAACAGAGCTTTGCGCTTTCCTGCCGGCTTCTTCAAATATGCCGGCAATGGACGACGGATCCGATCACAATCGTGACGAAGCGTCATCATCCGCAGTCGATCTACCGATTGCTTGGTGCAAATTACGTCATTTATACGCAATCGGATCAAGTTTCATTTTTACTATCAGATATCATCTAATTTATCCATATAGGCAATGCTCACCGCTGAATCCCATTCATGGGAACGGGGGAACCAACGTTAGTGCGCCAGCTGTACATCTGCAGTTCGCGCAAGGGGTGAATCCGGCACAGGAATCCGTTCCTGGCCGGTAGGGCGACTCTTCGCGCCCGAATCCGTCAGCTAACCTCGTAAGCGTCCAAGGAGGCAGCCTTTATTTCGTCGTGGAACATTACGCGCACGTTTATTTGACGATGCGCGAAATAGGCCACACGGAAAGGGTCCCTCTTTCCGTGTGGCTTTTTGTGTTGCCTGCGCGTTCCTACTGAGCAGGAAGTCTTGGTAGGAGCGGGATCGCGGCAGCATTGCCTGGAGAGATGAGAACCTTATTCAGGAGGAGGAAGGGACTATGTTTGATGCAGTCATGATGATTCTTCTCGCACTGCTTGGACTAAGCGTATTGGGTATTCTCCATTGGTGCAAGACGGAAGTGGAGGAACGGGGTGATCGCTCATGATGATCGTGTTATTCACCTTGATTACGGCGCTGTTCATTTATTTGCTATATGCCTTAGTCAAACCGGAACGATTTTAGTTTGGGCAGAGTGATTGTTGATATTTGTACATTAGAGAAGGGTGGAACGGAACAATGAGTGCAATCGAATGGATCGCCATTGGAATTACCTTATTGCTTGCCTTGGCGATAGCGCGTCCGATCGGAATATATATGGCAGGGGTGTTTGACAATAGCGGAGCTCCAAGACCGCTGGATCTTGTATTTGGTCCGATAGATCGTTTTTTGTTTAAGTGTTTCGGCATTAAGGATCAATCGCAAAGCTGGAAGGCATACGCCTTTACGGCAGTTGCCACGAACGTGCTGATGATTGTGGTGACATATGCAATATTCCGCCTTCAAGGGGTATTGCCGCTCAATCCGAATGGCATTCCTGGCATGGAACCGGGAGTAGCATTCAATACGGCGATCAGCTTCATGGCGAATACGAACTTGCAGCACTATAGCGGTGAAAGTGGACTTTCTCCGCTGTCACAAATGACGGGCATTATTTTCTTGATGTTTACGTCACCTGCTACTGCGCTAGCGGCAGTAATGGCCATTATACGAGGGTTGACTGGCAAGCCGCTCGGCAACTTTCTGGCTGACTTAGTTCGTTCGATTACACGGATCTTTATGCCAATTGCTATTGTTGCCAGCATCCTGTTCATCTGGAATGGTACGCCGCAATCCTTGAGTCCAATGGATACTGCAGTCACGGTTGAAGGAGCAGAGCAGCATATTCCGCTTGGGCCCGTAGGCTCGATGATGTCGATTAAGGAGCTTGGCAACAACGGCGGTGGCCATTATGGAGCGAACTCAGCACATCCATTTGAGAATCCGAATGGTGCAACGAATGTACTTCATATTCTGCTTATGCTGATGCTCTGCACAGGGTTGCCGTTTACCTACAGCCGCATGGTCGGCAACAAGAAGGAAGGGCGTGTGCTGTTCGTCTCCATGGCGATTCTGTTCCTGATTATGCTCGGATCATCTCTTACAGCCGAACATATGGGCAATCCTGTGCTTAACGCAGCAGGATTGAGTGGAACAGGTAGTATGGAAGGGAAGGAAGTTCGTATTGGCGTTGCCCAGTCCTCACTGTATTCGGTCGTTACGACTGCATCAGAGACGGGCGGTGTCAACAATATGCATGATACGCTGACACCGCTTGGCGGCTTGATCCCGATGGCGAATATGATGCTGAATACCGTATTCGGCGGCGTCGGTGCGGGATTTATGAACGTGCTGCTGTACGTCATGATTGCCGTGTTTTTATCAGGCCTCATGGTTGGGCGGACACCTGAATTTTTGGGACGCAAGCTGGAAAGTAAGGAGATGAAACTGCTTGCGGTTACCCTGTTGGTACATCCCATATTGATTCTCGTACCAACGGCGATTGCAGTTGCCACACAAGCGGATACCCTGTCCAATCCAGGATTCCACGGATTGTCTCAAGCGTTGTATGAGTTTACGTCTTCTGCGGCGAACAATGGTTCTGGCTTTGAAGGATTGGGAGATGCAACGCCGTTTTGGAACATTTCCACAGGTATTGTCATGTTCTTGGGGCGCTACGTATCGCTCGTTACGCTCCTTGCCGTAGCAGGATCGATGGCGAAGAAGCAGCCAATTCCGAACACAAGTGGTACGTTCCAGACGAATACGGCGCTGTTCGGTATCGTATTTGTCTGCACAGTACTTATTGTGGGTGCTCTGACGTTCTTCCCGGTAGTCGTGCTCGGTCCGGTCGCAGAACATCTGACGTTGTGGAAATAAGGGGGAACGGAAAATGAAGACGGAAAAACAGATGAAAACACCTGCGCCATTTGAACCGGCGCGTATGCATACACATCAAGACAAGGAACGGAGCATGTTCCAAGGCAGCTTAATGCGAGCAGCATCGATCGATGCGCTGCGGAAGTTCGATCCGCGCCAGATGGTTAAAAACCCGATGATGTTTATTTGCGAGATTGGCTTCGTTATTACACTGCTGCTTACGTTCGTGCCGGATGCCTTTGGTTCGCCAATGCCACGTTGGTTCAACGGCACGGTCAGCTTCATCTTATTCATTACGGTTTGGTTCGCGAACTTTGCTGAGGCTCTTGCTGAGGGTCGCGGCAAGGCACAGGCAGATTCATTGAAGCAGGCGAA
>NZ_JMDX01000287.1:0-6420 GCF_000935845.1 Paenibacillus sp. E194 | reverse complement strand
GATCGATCTCTCCTGGTTATCCTACACAAGGTCTGGTAGCGTTTTATTTTTTCTTAGTTCTTATTGCAAAGTGTGCAATCCACAAGCTGTTATCGAGTCCATCATTAAATACCCAGGATTTTCCTATGTTATATTTTATGAAGGATCAGATACTACAGTTGCGGATCAAGAAGAGAGCCTGCTTGAAAGAGGTGTTAAGATGCATTCCTTTCAAATGAATCTTCTTGAAAAAAACCTAAAGGTTCACCTACTACCTTATCAATTAGTTCTGAATAGAGTAGGTCAAGTGATATCATCAGGAATTATTAATAATTTACCAATGATCGATGTACTTATGATGCCACTTGTTAGATCTGTGGAGAACAGCAAAAAATGAAGAACTTTATAAAAGTTGTAGGGATGTTGCGAAGTTCCTTCCTTAAAATATATAAGATAAGTCCTATGACTGTTATTTTAATGCTTGTAGTTACCGTGGTAGGGGCACTCTATACATATGCGAACATTTTTCTTTCAAAAGTATTGCTTGATTCTATAGTCGAAATGAACAAAGATATTATTTTTTTAAGTTTGGGGCTTCTTATAGTCTTTCAAATATTTAAGCTTCTCTTGGACTTCGTTTCTTCCTTGCAAACTGTGAAGCTAAGTATAAAGTTTTCTGCGCAAAGCGATGAAGAAATGATTGACCAAAATTCAAAGATGGATTTGCTTGTGAAAGAATTTCCCGCATTCCAGGCTGATTTTTCCTACCTAAAATTTTCTGAGGCTAAGGTTTATGAGAATTACTTGAATCTTATTGAACTGTTGACGAAACTAATTATTCTTGGTACGACGTTAAGTTATTTGTCGGATATATATGTGTTATTCAGTGTTATTGCAATAATCGTAGGAGTATTAAGAGGCTTAATCGATTTAGTTACCGTAAAAAAGAGGGTGCTTCTTAATTCCGAGATTGAATCTGGATTAGTTAAACCAATGTATTATTATAATTTGCTTACTGGTGTAGATAGTCAAAAGGAGCTTACACTGTACTCTACAATTCATTATTATAAGCAAAGATGGAAAGATGAAAGAACAAATATTGACTCCAAAAAGGTGACTTATACTAAAATAGAAAAATTAACAGATAGTTATAAAGAGCTTATTACCATATTTACTTCAGGGGTAGTTATTATTCTCGTAGCTAATCTAATTATAAAGCAGGAATTATCAATTGGAGACTACGTGGCCGTAACAATGGCTGTAACGATGATCATCAATGGGATATCCAACTTAATTGGAAGTTATATTCGTCAGCTGGAGAATCTAGGCTATGTTGAAGTGGCAGATGAGATGAGAAAGAAACTAGCAAAACACAGTGTCGTTAAATCTCCACAAGGTGGCGTCCCTTTTGATTTTCAGGACCGAATCAACATTTCCAATCTCAGCTTTACATATCCAAATAGTCAAATCGCGGCTCTTAAAAATTTAAGCTTAGAAATCAAAAAAGGAGAAATGATAGCCGTTCTGGGTGAGAATGGATCAGGCAAAACCACTTTGGTTAAGTTGCTACTTGGTTTGTATAAAGTTGAGCAAAATAAAATCTTTTATGATGATATTCCTATTAACGATTTTGACGAGAAAAGTCTATATCAAAAAACGAGTGCTGTTTTTCAGGACTTTATAAAATATCAAACAAACGTTCGTGAGAATATTGCAGTTGGTGATATAAAATTTATAGATGATAATAAGAGATTAGAGTCAATTTTACAGAGGGTTGTTTTTGATAAACATTTGCCGGAAGGTTTGGATACCAAACTTGGATATATTGATCAAGACTCAACAAATTTATCGGGCGGCCAGTGGCAAAGGTTGGCTCTATCCAGGGTATTTATTAAAGATGCTCCTGAGTTGATCGTTTTTGATGAGCCGACATCGGCTTTGGATCCCCTTGCAGAGGTAAGAATTTTGAACGATGTATTGGATTATTGCAGTAATACCACCACAATACTCATATCTCACCGGGTTGGAGTAGCAAGAAAGGCAGATAAAATTTGTGTTCTTAAAGAAGGAAGAATTATTGAGTTTGGTACGCATGATGAGCTCATTAAAAATAGACAGACATATTTCGAAATGTGGGAATCACAGCGCGAATGGTATGAAGATACCAAGGAAGCAATACTAAGATTATAAACAAAGAGAAAATTGGAGGTATTCGATGGTAATTCAAATTGTTATGTGCGACAGAATTAAGTTTGAAGAAAATCATCATGTACTGGGTAAGATAATAAATGCTATAAGAGTCCCTGTCTTTCCCTATGTGATCAAGTTATCGTTGTTATTGAAGATATCTGGCCTTCCCGCAGGTGAAGATGTATTGACTGAACTAAAAGTTGTCAATGAACTTGGTGAAGAGCTCAGTTCTCCAGGCACATTTGTACATCGAAACTATAGGGATTCTAAACAGGTTCCTGGTGTAGATCAAAACTTTGACTTTACATTGCTAGTAGAGCGTGAGGAAAATATATTTTTTGAGTGTTATATCAATGGGGAGATGAAGAACTGGTATCCGGTGAACATAAGTCTAGGCGAATTGGAACTTTCAGAGATTGATAATTAGGAGGAGAACATGAACAAACTATATTTTGATTACTGTGCTTCCACTCCATTACATCCTAAAGTTGTTGAGAAGTTGCTAGACTCCTCAAAACATTTGTATGCGAATCCATCCTCTATGCATGAAATGGGATTTGAGACGCAACAACGGGTGGAAAAATCAAGAGTGAAAGTTGCCGAAATACTTAATGTAAAGACGAGTGAGATCATTTTTACGTCTGGGGCCACTGAAAGCAACAATTTGGCTATATTAGGGCTTATTCGAGCCTGGAGAAAAAAACAGGAAAAATACCACATGTCATTGTATCAGAGATTGAGCACTCCTCCGTATATAATTGTTGTAAACATTTGTTAGAAGAGGGAGTGGAAGTGACATTTATCCCGGTGGATTGTGACGGCGTAGTGAGTGTGAAAAGTATTGAAGTATCCCTAAAGGCAAACACCGTTCTTGTAAGCATCATGCATGTTAACAATGAAACAGGAATCGTAGAGCCGATTGATGAAATAGGCCGTTTTTTGAAATCCAAACCTGGTATTTACTTCCATGTAGATGGAGTACAAGGTTTTGGTAAGCAGGCTTTGGATTTAGCTAATATTGATCTATATACCTTGTCTGGACACAAAATAGGAGCTCCGAAAGGGATTGGATTGCTGTTAGTTAAGGAGCAAGTGGAGCTCATACCATTACTATATGGTGGAGAACAGGAGTCAGGGATTAGACCAGGTACTACAAATGTACCCGGGGTATTAAGTTTGGCTGAGGCTATAAAGGTTACTACTTTGGAACGGGAAGAGAAGATGAAGCATCTTACCAAGCTGAATGATTATATATACTCAAATCTTGAAGCGATTCCAGAGTTAAAGATGAACAGTCCCAAACCCCCTCTTTCTTCTCCGCACATCATAAATTTTTCCTATAAAGAAAAAGGAGCAACCTCTGCTATTATGATTAAGATGCTTGCTCGTTTGGGGATTATTGTATCTTCTCAGTCAGCTTGTTCTTCTAGAACGAATTTGAGTCGTGTAATTATGGCTATGACACATGATAAAGAAGTTTCATCCAGCAGTATAAGAATTAGTCTTCACGAGGCGGTTAGTTTAGAAGATGCTAGAACTTTGGTTAGTTCAATCCTCCAAATGGTAGAACAAATCAAATCTAAAAGTAAGTTCGAACTTATAGGATCAGGAAAAGTTACGACAAAATAACCAATCAACTACTTATTTACAGTTCTCCAAGCTACTCGCGATATACTCAAATTCATGATTTAATAATTGCTGCGCTATTAATTCTGGCATCACTATTGACAATATACTCTTGAAGGTCTGTCATGGAACGTATCATCCGCAATGAATGCCACAATACGGGTTACGGCAAATCGTTTTGATATCAGCCGAGCAAGGAACATAGGTGAGTTTATGGAAAACATCCTTAGGGTTTTCTGCAAAGCGAGTATTAATTTCCTGAATTTCTGTTCAAATTTATTCGAAATACCGGGGGACGTCCATACCAATGAAAAACGCAAAATGGTTTATTCATTTTGCGTTTTCATTGTTGTACAATTTGAGGATACTATATTATTAATATGCCCCATACCTAATGGGCTTTCTTTATCTGTGCCATTTTCACAAGGTCTATCCAATTTTTTTAAAAGGCAAAAGTCACGTTAGAACATCACTATCCCGTTCGTTCATGATACCTAGAAATAATTAAACTCAACGTGCACTCATTATAGAAAGAAAACAATAAAGTATTGGTGTTCGTAAGTTGAAAATTTCAGAGGTTAGTAGTTATAACAACATTCCAATCCGTATTTGGTTCACATCTAATAACGCTGGGTGTGTTGAAGGGCAGAAGTAAGAAAGCTGTACTAGAGTGTAGGTGAGACTTAGAATAATAATAAGAAGAAACTAAAAGGTGGTATTATCCCCTCACGGTAGTCAACGTAAAAAAGACATCTGGTAAGATGGACTTATACGTTGGAGACCAGAAGGGATTTTTATGGGGAAAACGGGCCGTACGAATAACAGATATATCGAGGAATTAAAAATAGAGGCTGTACGGCTGGTAAACGGGGAGAACATGTCATACCGTGAGGTGGCTTAGCAACTCGGTAATTGGAATAAGACACGAGTAGTTGTGGGGTAAACCTACATGAGACAGGACAACAATTTGTACAAGGAACTATCCGTAAAGGTCGGCCAAAGTCCAAATTAACAAGTATAGAAGAAGTGGCTTATTTAAGGGCGAAAATTGAGTACATAAAAAAAGCGGTATCCATCCACTGGGTGGGCTCTTAAAACTGGCTGAAGTATCGCGTGCAGGTTATTATAAGTCGCGTAAGAAGGCTTCAAAAGCGAATCATAGAAGGTTGCAAGAGGCAGTTGTTTGAAGAACACATAATGGCCATATACATATACCGACTACATCCGTACTTTGGCTATCTGCGTATGATGGTTACTTTGAAACGTGAAGGGGTTCATGCTAACAATAAACGCGTTTATCGGCCGATGAAGAAGCTAGGCATTTGCTCTGTAATCCGAACATGTTCCCACGGCAAACCCGATGAAATCAGCAAAATTGATTCTTCCAGTGACTTTTTACACCTGACACATTTGACATCGAAATATACAGGTGAAGTCATTTCACTAGCGAATAATAATTTCATACGAGCAACAGCCGGTAATTGAAGCAAAGTTCCGCTTGCATTCGATTGCCGGCTTTTTTAAATTTTCTCATAAAAAGGGGGATGTCCATGTACAAATTAATACTCGTTGATGATGAAGAAGACGTACGAGAAGGTGTGCTGCATGAAATGGATTGGGAGTCATTAGGGTTTACGGTCGTGGAGACGGCTGAGAATGGTCAAGAGGCAATGGAATACATAGAAAGATTGCAACCGGATATTGTGGTGACCGATATTCATATGCCTTTCATGAATGGATTACAGCTCGCGGAATGGATTCGCTGCCATGATCCTTCGATGAAAATAATGATATTAACCGGCTACGATGAATTTGAATATGCGCAGAAGGCGATCAAGCTCCAGATAGACGAATACGTGCTCAAGCCGTTTTCCGCTTCGGATTTGCAAGCCGCATTGGTGAAGGTCAAGCAGCAGATGGATCAGGAAGTTGCGGAGAAGAACAATCTACTAACATTACAGGATCATTATAGGAAGAGTTTGCCCGTATTGCAGCATGTGTTTCTATCTTCTCTCCTTACAGGCAAGTGCTCTTTGGAGGACATTCAAGAGAAATGTGAGCGCTATGAAATGGATTTATCGGGTACCGCTTACTTGGTCTCTGCGATTCAAATGGATCATAACAAAGAAGAGAAGAACCGTTATTTATTGCAATTCGCCATATGCAATATTGCCGAGGAGCTCGTGCTGAAGCATATGCCGGGACGGGTATTTATTCACCATGATCATGTCATTGTGTTAACGATGAGCGAGAGTCAACAGGAAGAAGGAGTGAGTCAGGAGACAATCAGGACCGTAGAAGAAATTCTTCAGAGTGTCCACCGATTTCTCAAATTAACGGTAACGATTGGCGTGGGAACTGTCGTGAACGATTTATATGAGTTGGCATCTTCTTATCAGGAAGCGGTACAAGCACTGCATTATCGATTGATTCACGGAAATCATCGCGTCATCTGGATTGAAGATGTAGAGGCGAAGCGGGGGAATCCGCTTATATTCAACGACATGAAGGAGCAGGCCTTAATCCGCTGTATGAAGGTAGGGACGATAGAAGAAGCGCAAGCGATGATGGGTGAGTTTTTTGATGTCGTGGAATCTAGCACGGTTTCGCTGCAAGATTTTCAAA
>NZ_JMDX01000286.1:0-6470 GCF_000935845.1 Paenibacillus sp. E194 | reverse complement strand
GCCGTTGCTTGCTGTACCGGTCGGGTACTGCTCGCTAGAGGTGCTGTCAGCTTCATTTGCAGACTGCGCAATTTCTTTCTCGCCTGCTCGTAGCGATGCCGTATCACATCTTTCGAACTTCCTGGTTCCACATGAATGTTCACATAAACTGCATTTGCTGCTTCATATGATCGAAGGCAACGAGCTGATCGCAGAACATAAATCGGATGTCGTCCATTTGCAGCGTGTCGTACTTATGACGCGGCAGGCGCTCATACTGCTGAACCAAATCGTAGCCGAAGCAGCCAATTGCCCCTCCTGTCATTGGAGGAAGTCCATCTAGCGCTGGGCTTCTATATTTATGCATCAATTGCTTCATCATCTCGATTGGGCGCTCTCGCACCTCAGTGATATGGCCATGCTCTATCTTCCGCAATCGTCCACTCTTCCCTTGAAGGAGCAGGAACGGATCCGTTCCGATGAAGGAATAACGGGCCCATTGGACGCCACCCTCCACACTCTCCAACAAAAAAGCATATGGTTCATTGCGCAATCTTTGAAATAATCGAATTGGGGTTTCGGTATCAGCCATCATCGTCTCGGCAACAGGTATGACATTATACTGCTGGGCGAGATGGATTACTTCGTCCAATTGGGGATACATCGCTTTCCACTCCTTTCAACTTCGTTATGCAGCCGTTAAGACGAATACATACCGCGTGATGAACGAGAGCGTCTACCAACCATTTCTTATTCACTTGTTTACGCTTGTTGCAGTGCCTTATCGGAATCAGGCGAATCACGAACGAAAGGATCTGCTAAAAAATAGCGTGTACGAATAAAAAAGCCTCTGCGCAAGGCAGAGGCTTGTTGGTATACGATGAAATTGTTGATGAGTAAATTCAATTCATGAGGATATGGATCGCCTTATATAAGCCCTCCCATTGTGCCGCTGTCATAAATCCATGTACAGCAAATACAATAGGATCTAGCCTATAAAGACATGATGTCCATATTCTATCTCGTCTCAGCTCAACTCATCTCAATCTCAAACTCAACTCTGCTCAACTATGCTGATATCAATATAACCGGAAATGTCGGCTTCGTCAATCCAGCAAACTAAATTTTAGACATAAACGTCTTCAGACTAGGTTTCCCACATCTCTATTTACTAGACAAATCCGGTCTTAGAGCTATCGCCTCATTCAAGTAGACATGGCGAATCTCGTGCTGCTCCTTGTCCGTGTTGATCGTTACCATTAGGCGGATGCACAATGGCAGACTGCCCTTCACTGGAATCTCAATGGCACACATGAGTGGCACTAGATCCCAGCCTTCCATGGCACGTATCGCACGTGCTGGAAAAGTAGCATTCAAATCCTCTGTCATCGTGATCCAAATATTTGCGATCTGTTCAGGTTGAACCGCATTTTGCGCAACTATCTCCTGGAGCAGCTTCGTAGTCGCATGCAGAATCTCTTCTGCATCATTGCAGGTTACCGTAGTTGCTCCGCGAATTCCTCTTGCATACATGGTCACGCCTTCTCTCCTTTCAACTCCTCGATGATATCTCGTACTAGGCTGACCGGTACATCCTTGCGAATTTCTACATGACCGATTGCAGTAGGCACAATAAATACGGTGTGCCCTTCCTTAAACTTCTTGTCATGCATCATGGCTTGAATAATATCATCAGAATTCATATGCTGTGGCACTGCCACCGGCAGGCCGTATTTCTTCAATATCGCTTCTGTTCGAACAGCAATCTGCTTATCTTCACCCAATCGCTCTGCAAGACGCGCAGAACCAACCATTCCAATTGAGATGGCTTCGCCATGCAGCAATTCTCCGTAGCCGGCAACAGCCTCTAGAGCATGGCCAATCGTATGTCCCAAATTCAATATCGCTCTTAGATCATGCTCACGTTCATCCTGAGAGACGACCTGCGCTTTAATCGCGCAGCCCTTAAGCAGTCCATACGTGAGTGCTTCCTCATCCTTAGCCAATAAGCGTTCAGCTTGTGCTTCGCACCATGCTGTAAACTCTTCATCCCAGATAAGTCCATGCTTAATCATTTCAGCCAGTCCTGCGCGGACTTCCCGATCAGGAAGCGTAAGCAAGGTAGCTGTATCATACAACACCATTTCCGGTTGATGGAAAGCCCCGATAATATTCTTGGCGAACGGATGGTTAACTGCAACCTTGCCACCGACACTGCTGTCATGAGCCAATATCGTCGTAGGCACCTGAATGAAGCGAATTCCTCGCATGTAAGTTGCCGCCACATAACCTGCCAAATCCCCGACTACGCCACCGCCAAGGGCGACGATGGAAGAATGGCGATCACAGCCCGCATCAAGTGCTGCAGTGATGCACTGTTCGTACACCTGCAGCGACTTGGAGGATTCACCAGCTGCTACTACAAAGGAAGAAACCTGATAGCCAGCCTCACGCAGTGCTGCTTCCGTGCGCTCTAAATATAGCGGAGCCACATGATCATCCGTGATGATCACAATTGGACTGCGAGTGGGGATGCTGCGCATGTGAAATGCCTCACCGATTCGACCGAGAAGATCACTGCCAATCCAAATTGGATAAGAGCGTTCTCCTAATTCAACAGTAAGCTCTGCTGCATCTAAAGTGAGATTCTTGCTCATGACGTTCCCCCCTTTTAATATCGGGACACTTGTTCCAAATAGTGCTCATAGTTGGCGCGAATTTCTTCCATTGAATCCCCGCCGAACTTCTCTAGGAACGCCTTTGCAACTTCCCAAGCGACTACATGCTCCATGACAACACTCGCGGCCGGCACTGCACACGCATCTGAACGTTCCACTTGTGCAGTGAACGGCTCCTTCGTATCGATATCAACACTGCGCAATGGCTTATAAAGGGTCGGAATAGGTTTCATAACCCCACGCACGACGACTGGCATTCCGTTCGTCATACCACCTTCGAAACCGCCAAGTCGGTTGCTAGCTCGTGTATATCCCGTTTCCTCGCTATATAGAATTTCATCATGAACTTGTGATCCTCGCAGTTGACCTGCCTCGAAGCCAATACCGATCTCAACACCTTTGAAAGCATTGATCGACATCACTGCTTGCGCTATGCGTCCATCCAGCTTGCGATCATATTGCACATGGCTGCCTAGTCCAACCGGCAGTCCCTCCACGATGCACTCGACAATACCGCCGATCGAGTCGCCTTCGCCTTTGATTTGATCGATGTACGCTTCCATCTTCTTCTCCGTATCGGTATCGACCACACGAACAGAAGAAGCTTCCGTACGTTCAATAATCTCGTCAACTGACAGATTGTGAGCAGGAGCTTCGATTTCACCAATGCGAATAACTTGTCCTGCAATCTTGACGCCGAATGCTGCAAGGAACTGGCGCGCTACTGCACCAACAGCTACGCGAGCAGCTGTCTCCCTAGCGCTTGAACGCTCCAATACATTGCGCAGATCTTTCAATTGATATTTCAAGCCTCCGTTCAGATCCGCATGACCTGGACGCGGGCGATGAACACGACGCTTCTCTTCATCTGTCCCTTCAATCGGCTCCACATTCATAATATTCGTCCAATGCTTCCAATCGTTGTTCTCCACTACAATAGCAATTGGAGCACCTGTCGTACGTCCATGACGCACACCGCCGACGATCGTTGCTGTATCTTTCTCAATTTGCATACGTCTGCCGCGGCCATACCCCTTCTGGCGGCGATGAAGTTGGAAATTGAGTTGCTCGAAATCAATAACCATGTTGCTAGGCATCCCTTCAACAATGGCAGTTAGCTGCGGTCCGTGTGTTTCTCCTGCAGTCAAATAACGTAGACTCACAAGTTGCTCCCCCTTTAACTGTGATGCTGTAAATGGCTAAAACCCTTAACTTTTTTCTCATTATAGTATAGGAGGCAACGTTTGACAAGAAAACAAAACGCGCCCTTGCCGCTTTGTTTCAAGCATTAGGGCGCATCTTTCGTTATCGACGTGTAGTCTATCTATGTTCAATTTAGCCGTTCGATGGTATGTAATTCCAGTATGACTGAGATACTCGAATACAGTCTTTAAGTTCAAACAGCTATAATTTCCGATAAAAGAACGTCTCCATCGTTTCAAGCTGATACTGTTGTGGATTGAATATTTGCTCAGTGCTTCCGACGAACAATACCCCACCTGGCTTAAGCGCATTGGCAAACTTTCGATACAACTCATGCTTCGCTTCTTCCGTAAAGTAAATCATCACATTACGGCAAATAATCAAATCATGCTGGGCTGTAAAGGTATCGGTTAATAAGTTCTGCTTACGGAATCGAATCGATTTCTTCAAGCGATCAATGATATGAAAACCGTTCGCCTGCTGCATAAAGTACTTTGACTTGAATGATGGGGGAACATCTTTCAAAGAGCGCTCAATATAGGAAGCTTGCTGCGCTCTTGCAAGTGCATTCTCGTCGATATCCGTAGCTGAGAGCTCTGTCCGATCAAGCAAGCCCATATCATCGAGAATCATCGCTAGTGTGTAAGGCTCCTCACCCGTCGAGCAAGCGGCACTCCAGCACTTCAGCTGGCGCGTTCGCTGCGACAGCTCTGGAAGCACACGAGTGCGCAGAGTATCCCAACGCAGCGGATTACGCCAAAATTCAGATACATTGATCGTCATCCGATCCAGCATTTCATCAAATAACGAAGAGTTAGCGCTCATCGCCTTGGCATAGGAGGCAAATGTCGAGTAGCCATTCTTCATTCGTAACGTAGACAAGCGTCTACGCATCTGGGTTTCCTTATACTGTGATAAATCGATGCCTGTAGTTGATCGGAAATATTGGACAAAATCCGTATAATCTTGATCATCTCCCTGATCCACGGCTGCCCCTTGGCCAAATCCATTAGCAGCAGGCAAAATGGTAGCGGCATCCCATAAGGTCGTCTTACGCTCTGACAATTGTGCTCACACCTTCTAAGTTCGTATATATGCTGCAACTGATTCCCTGATCGACAACAAGCATAGCCCAAGATCGCTCAGCAACACCGCAACATAAAAAAACACGGTCGAATATTACTATTCGCCGCGTTCTTCCATAGTCCTGCCCTATGTAAGCTCTTACATCAGAAATCAAAAAATAATTATTATGTTTCTGCGTGTGTGAGCCGCGTTCATGGCTGCCGATTAAATCCATGGCTCCAATGCCCGCTCGTAACGAAATGAATCCACTTCTGAGAATAAGTTCGCGATTTCACGTTCAGCACTCTCTGGTGAATCCGAACCATGAACCACATTGAAGTTCGTATGACTTGCATAATCTCCGCGTATCGTCCCTGGTGCAGCTTCAGTCACTTTCGTCTTGCCGATCATCAAGCGTGACAAGCTGATAACATCGTCACCTTCCCATATCATAGCGAATACTGGACCTGAGGTAATAAAGTCGACCAGTTCGCCAAAGAAAGGCTTTTGTGCATGTTCTGCATAATGATGTTCAGCTTGATCACGCGAGACTTGCATCAATTTCCCAGATACAAGTTTAAAGCCCTTCCGCTCAAAGCGACCTACTATATCTCCTATGAGGCCTCTTTGTACTCCGTCAGGTTTGACCATGATGAATGTGCGTTCCATACGATCACTCCTACTCAAATGTGAAGTCGTCCAACACACGCATTATACCAAATTTTTCTTCAAATGGCACTCGATTTTTTCACCATAGTTCAAATCAATGATTGCGATTTGCAATAAAGTAAGCAATATCGCGCAGGTTGCGGCGAGCACGGATGTTAGGCAGATGCTCTAATACCGCAAGAGCCTTCTCGATATAACGATTTGCTATCTCTTCAGCCCGCTTAATACCATCACTTTGGCGAATCATATCAAGCGCAGCAGATACATCCGTATCTCCATTTTGCTCACGGATACGTTCAATTTCACGAAGAAGAGGTTCGCGAAGCTTCATATCCTGCAGTGCAAATATTACTGGAAGCGTCAAATTCCCTTGACGAATATCATTCCCTGGCGGCTTTCCTATTTGCTCTTCAGTACCGGTTAAGTCAAGCACATCATCTCGAATTTGAAATGCCATGCCCACATTATAACCAAAGCGATACAGCGCATAGCCAATCTTCGGCTCCGCATGTGCGGCAATTGCCCCAAGCTGACAGCTAATCGCAATCAGCAATGCCGTCTTTCGTCGGATCCGAAGCATATATTGACGGATCGTCTGCTTTGTATTGAAGAAGTCACGAATTTGCTCCATCTCACCGATGCACATTTCAACCATTGCTTTGGAAAATATGCGATGAATCTCTGGCTGCTTCAACTCCGTAGCTACAACCAGCGCTTGACCATACATATAATCGCCAGCATACATGGCAACGCGATTATCCCATTTGGCCTTAACTGTCAGTTGCCCTCTCCGCGTTTCGGCGTCATCAATGACATCATCATGCACAAGTGAGGCCATATGAATTAATTCCAGGGGAACAGCAACGCGCTTCAACT
>NZ_JMDX01000285.1:0-6481 GCF_000935845.1 Paenibacillus sp. E194 | reverse complement strand
GCAGTTCTTCGGTGGTGCCGTACATCCATTGATGGAAATCTATCAATGCAATAATGCGTCAGAGGCAAAGAATTGGATGCTTCAACGATGTATGAAAATTATGAATTGCATCGCCGTCGAGCGGCAGACTGGCTACAAGAAGCTAGTGGATGACGCAAAAGGCTATATGAAGCTTCATTATGCGGATCAGGATATTTCGATTCATACGGTGTGCAGGCATTTGCATATCAGCACAGGCTACTTCAGCCATATTTTTAAGAAGGAAGCGAAAACCACCTTCGTGAGCTACTTGCTGGAGCTGAGAATGGAAGCGGCGAAGGAGCTGCTGCGGTCAACGGATCTCAAAGCGTTCGAGATCGGTGAGAAGGTCGGGTATGCGGATCCGAATTATTTCAGCTTCAGCTTCCGTAAGCGCTTCGGATTGTCGCCCAAGGAATACCGCAATAGGGATCGAGGGTGAAGGTAGCATGATCAACGTCAAGAGCATTCAATTTATTATCGCAAAAACGTTTATATTCATTACCGTTGCAGCGGTGTGTATGGTCAGCATCATGCTGTATAACAAATTTTCCAGTACAGCGGAGACAAATGCGGACTTGAATATTCAGCAAGTCGTAGAGCAGGTCAATTATAATTTGGAGAACTATGTGAACAACATTACAAGTATCTTTGACGTCGTTCAAGACCTGATTCGCAGGAGTCCTTCCGTGACGAATCCCATTTTAGTAGAGCAGCTGAAATCCATTATGAAAACAAGAGAAGATTTGATTTCGATTGCCTTGTTTACCAAGCAAGGAAAGCTAGTCTTTAACACCCCTCAACTGACCATGCGAAGCAATACACAATTAGAGCGACAAAGCTGGTTCGAGGCCGCTATGGCGCGCCCAGATCATTTATCATTCTCATCACCTCATATTCAGAATTTATTTAAAACCACTTACAAATGGGCCGTCTCCATCAGTAAACAAGCTAGGTATCGTGTAGGGGGAAGGCAGCCCAATCAGGGTGTGCTAGTTATCGATATGAACTTCAAGACGATCAACGAATTAAGTAAGCAAGTGACCTTTGGCAAGAGGGGGTATATCTACATCATCGATTCGTTCGGCAACATCGTCTACCATCCGCAGCAGCAATTGATTTATGCAGGGTTAAAGTATGAGAACTTAGAACGCGTCCTTACCTATGCGTATGGAAGCTTCCAAGATAACAGCAATGACGAGAGCAAGTTGATTACCGTCAAAACGGTTAATCCAATCGGCTGGAAGGTTGTAGGCGTCGCCTACAAAGATGAGATTGTAACAACCAAATCTGAACTAAATACATTTATACTGTGGTTTCTCGTCATCGTCATTCTGTTCGTTCTATTCGTGTCGATCATCGTATCTGCGAAAATCTCACAGCCCATTCAGAATCTAGCAAAATCAGTAAAGAGCGTGGGGGAAGGGGACTTTACCGTACCGACCTCGACGATTGGCATCTATGAAGTGGATCAATTGTCCAGCCGATTCAACATGATGCTACGGCAAATTCGGCAGTTAATGGATCAGATTATTGTGGAGCAAGAGGCGAAGCGCAAGAGCGAACTTGATGTGCTGCAAGCACAGATCAATCCACACTTCCTATATAACACCTTGAATTCGGTCATCCGGCTTGCGGAACGGGGAGAGACAAGGGAGGCTGTTACGGCAATTACATCCTTATCGCGATTTTTTCGGATTAGCCTGAGCAAAGGGAAGAACATCATCACCGTACAAGAAGAGATTGAACATGTCAGACATTACTTAATCATTCAGACCATCCGTTATAAACGCAAATTTCAATATGCAATAGATATCCAGGATGAGGCATTGGATTGCATGACCATGAAGCTTATTTTGCAGCCAATCGTCGAAAATGCGATCGTGCATGGGATTGAGATGATGCAGGAGGAGGGTATGATCACCATAACAGCCGCTATTGTAGAAGATAAGTTGATGCTGCAAGTAACGGATAACGGCTTAGGCATGAGTCCTCAGATTGTGAACAGTCTTCTAACGAAGAAGGTAAGAAGTGAAAGTGGGTCAGGCGTTGGCGTGAAAAATGTACATGATCGTATCCAGCTATGCTTCGGTCAAGGCTACGGACTGAAGTTCGAGAGCGAGCTGGAAGAAGGCACGACGGTCAAAATCTGGCTTCCCATTGTCCGGGATGAAAGGGAGGAAGAGTCGTGAATCGAAGAATGAATCTATTCTTAATCGTGATTTTGTCACTCTCCTTCTCGCTGTCGTCTTGTTCCATTCAGACCAATATGATGTCGGATAATATGCTCACCATTGACCTGATCGTCAAAATGAATCAAGGCGATTACTGGAACACGCTGAAGAGCGGGGCTGAGGCTGCAGCCAAGGAATTCAATGTGAAGCTTCAATTCTTGGCTCCGAATCATGAAGATGATATTCCAGGTCAGATTGAATTAGTGAATCAATCCATTCAGAACCGTCCGGATGCCATCATTCTTGCGGCGAGTGATTATATGGGGTTAGCACAAGCGACCGATCGAATTGCCTATCAAAACATTCCGATCATATCCATCGACTCAGAGGTTGGATCCGCACGTGTGAAGACGTATGTCGGTACGAACAATTATGAAGCAGGGCAGCTGGCCGCGAAGCGAATGATCGAATTGATTCATGAATCGGGTCAAATTGCGGTCATGAACTTTGTAGAGGCAGCCAAAAATGCGAATCAACGGGAAGAAGGGTTTCAAGATTATGTGGCCAGATTTCCTAATGTTCGTGTAGTGGATATTCAATATTCACAGTCCAATCAACGAAATGCGGAGGAGATCACACGCAGATGGCTCGCACAATATCCGAGTCTGGATGGGATTGTCGCATTAAATGCAGAATCTTCAATCGGCGTAGGGCGTGAGGTTCAACGATCCGGCCATGGTGGAAGAGTGAAGGTGGTCGCATTCGATAGTCCACCTGAAACAATGGGGTTGTTACAGGATGGAGTTGTTCAGGCTTTGGTCTTGCAGAATCCATTTAATAACGGATATCTCGCCGTGAAGTACGCCGTCGACATTATTGAGGGGCGGAACGTACCTGAAAGAATAGATACAGGTGTTAAGCTAATTGATCTGGACAATATGCTGTGGCCAGAAAACCAGAAGCTGTTGTTTCCGTTTGTAAAATAAATCAGCGCGCAAGGTGATGAGAATTTCGATAGAACTCAGGAGGATTTTTGATACCGATTCCCATGAGAATCCATCATAATGAAAGCGTATTCTTTTGCAAGGTATTCAGGAATGATGTTGGAGGAGGTCTAGATTAAATGAGGAAAGCAACAGCATTGATTCTGGCAAGTGCATTATTCGCTGCAGTCATTTCCGGTTGCGCAAGCGGAAAAAGTTCAGGCGGTGACGGCGGCAGTGAACCCCAAGTAGGTGTTGCGATTTATAAGTTCGACGATACGTTCATGACAGGCGTGCGGAATGCGATTTCGGATTCAGCGAAAGGGATTGCCCAAGCCGATATCGTGGACAGTCAGAATTCACAGCCGACCCAAAACGATAAAGTGGATTTGTTCATCACGAAAGGGGTTAAAGCCTTGGTCGTTAACCCTGTTGACCGTACGGCAGCGGGTGTCATTATCGATAAGGCGATGGCCAAAGACATTCCGGTTGTATTCCTGAATCGCGAGCCATTGCCGGAAGATATGAAGAAATGGGATAAAGTCTATTATGTCGGAGCGAAGGCAGAGGAATCGGGTACAATGTCCGGCCAGCTCATTGCAGATTATTGGAAGGCAAACCCGGGAGCGGATAAGAACAAGGATGGCGTATTGCAATATGTCATGTTAAAAGGGGAGCCTGGTCATCAGGATGCAGAACTCCGTACGAAGTACTCGATTCAAGCGATCGAAGACGCGGGGATTAAAGTTGAGAAGCTGCAGGAAGATACCGGGATGTGGGATCGCGTAAAAGGGCAGGAGAAGATGGCGGCGTTCTTGGCTGCACATGGCGATAAGATTGAAGCAGTCTTCGCGAACAATGATGATATGGCCTTGGGCGCCATTGAGGCATTAAAGGCGAATGGCTATTTCAAGGATAACAAATTCATTCCTGTGGTAGGTGTCGACGCGACAGCGCCGGCGCTGCAGGCATTGGAAGAAGGAACCTTGCTTGGAACCGTTCTAAATGATGCGAAGAACCAAGGAAAAGCTGCGATCACGCTCGCTAGCGTGCTAGCGAAAGGCGAGAAGCCGACGAAGGAGAATGTCGGCTATGAAATCACGGATAATCAGTATATCTGGATTTCTTATAAGAAAATTACGAAAGACAATATGGCTGACGCGAAGTAATGTAAACCTGTTCCGATAGGCAGGCTTCAGATTGGGGAGGTAGAATGATTCGTTATTCGAACCTCCTCTTTTTATGAAGAGAATTAGGGGGCGAAAGGGATGGAGCAGCATGAATTCGTGCTCGAAATGAACAACATCTCCAAGGAATTTCCGGGAGTTAAGGCGTTGGATCAGGTGACGCTGCAAGTGCGTCCTGGAACTGTGCATGCATTGATGGGCGAAAACGGAGCGGGCAAATCAACATTGATGAAATGCCTCTTCGGGATATACGCCCCTGATGGTGGCGAGATTATTGTGAACGGTGTACCTGTACAGATTCCGAATTCCAAAACGGCATTGAATATCGGGATATCGATGATTCATCAGGAGCTTCACCCTGTGCCTTACCGAAATGTGATGGAGAATATTTGGCTGGGACGATTCCCGACGAGAGGGATTGGCCCTATTCAATTTATCGATCATAAGCGCATGGCGCGAGATACGCGTGATTTATTCAAACAACTGGACATCGATTTGCAGCCCGAGACGATGGTTCATACGTTATCGGTTTCCAAAGTCCAATCCATCGAAATTGCCAAGGCGGTATCCTTCCATTCCCGTATCATTGTGATGGATGAACCGACGTCATCGCTTACTGATGTCGAGGTTGAGCAGCTGTTCCGAATCATTCGAGAGTTGAAAAAAAATGGCGTCGCCATTATTTATATATCGCACAAAATGGAAGAAATCCTTCAAATATCAGATGAAGTGACGATTATGAGAGATGGGAAAAAAATCGGGACGTGGCAGGCATCCGAATTAACCACGGATCTGATTATTTCTCGAATGGTTGGACGCGATTTGACGAACCGATTCCCACCACGGAACAACGTGCCCGGCGAGGTCGTGATGCGCGTTCAGGGACTGACCTCCCCTCTACCCAAATCGTTCAACCATGTGAGTTTTGACTTGCACCGTGGTGAAATAGTTGGGATCGGCGGATTGGTAGGCGCACAGCGCACCGAATTGATGGAAGCCTTATTCGGACTCCGGGACATCCAATCGGGTACCATCTCGATTCAAGGCAAGGAGGTACGGATCGATTCTCCTGTCATTGCGAAGAAACATGGTATGGCATTGTTAACGGAGGAACGACGCGTGACAGGCATTTTCCCGGTGTTATCGGTTCATGAGAATGCGGCAATCGCGAATTTGGATCACTATCGCAAGCCTTATTTCCTGTTAGACGGGAAAAAGAAGAAGGCGGAAGTGGATGCGATGGTTCAGAAATTGAGAACCAAAACACCGTCTACGCGCGAACTCATCATGAACCTGTCTGGCGGGAACCAGCAAAAGGTGCTGTTTGCACGCTGGCTCCTGACGGAACCGGATATATTGCTGTTGGATGAGCCTACCCGCGGCATTGACGTCGGGGCTAAGTATGAAATTTACTCGA
The DNA here is from genome assembly GCF_000935845.1 of Paenibacillus sp. E194. Lineage (NCBI taxonomy): Bacteria > Bacillati > Bacillota > Bacilli > Caryophanales > Paenibacillaceae > Paenibacillus > Paenibacillus sp. E194. The sequence goes on along the minus strand of NZ_JMDX01000285.1, from coordinate 702 downwards.
TCATTGCTGAACTGGCCATGCAGGGCAAAAGCATTATTATGATCTCTTCGGAAATGCCGGAGCTCATCGGGATGTCGGATCGCATTATGGTCATGTCCGAAGGGCGGTTAACCGGGATTCTGAATGGGAAGGAAGCGACGGAAGAGGAAATCATGCGGCTAGCGGCACAGCATTAAGCGGCAGAGAAAGGTGAGATCTACGATGAACGCGAAGCGAATTCAAACTTTTATTTCCCAAAATGTCATCTATATGGTTCTGGCTGTTCTTATCATTGGAATTGCGATTTACGATCCTTCATTTATAGGATTAAATCCACTCCGGGATATCCTGAATCAGTCATCTACACGGGTCATTATCGCCCTGGGCGTTGCATTTGTTCTCATTACAGGCGGTACGGACTTGTCTGCAGGCAGGATTGTGGGTTTATCCGCGGTCGTATCGGCGTCCATGCTGCAGACAACCGATTATGCGCGCAGGTTTTTCCCCGATCTGGAGGAACTGCCGTTATTCGTACCGATTCTACTAGCAGTCGTTGTAGGCCTCATATTTGGACTCATTAACGGGGTAATCGTCGCTAGGTTCAAGGTGCCTCCATTCATAGCAACGTTAGGTACGATGGTGGCTGTGTATGGCGTCAACTCCTTGTATTTTGACACGGCTCCGAATCATTCGCAGCCGATCGGCGGGTTGCGGCCCGATTTT
>NZ_JMDX01000284.1:0-6482 GCF_000935845.1 Paenibacillus sp. E194 | reverse complement strand
CAATCATTGCGTATCATACTTTACATATCATGCATTACATATATGCTTTACATGTCAAACAAAACGTATCATGCATTAAGTATTCTCTTCGACCCATTCTACTTGCGCTCCCAGCGCACGCAGGTGATCGAAATACTGCGGATACGACTTGGCAACATGGTGAGCATCCTTAATTCGAATCGGCTGCTCTGCGCGCAAGCCAACTACCGTCAATGCCATAATAACACGATGATCATAATGAGCGTTAATTTCTACGCCTCCTGTAACGCCTTCTGGGCGACCATGAACAATAATCTCTGCTTGACGCTCCTCCACATTCGCTCCAGCCTTGCGAAGTTCAGTGAGATAATCGGTAATCCGATCACATTCTTTGTAGCGCAAATTCTCTACATTATAGAAGCGGGATGTACCTTCTGCGAACACCGCAGCAGCAACCATAGCGAGAACTGCATCCGTTGCGACATCCCCATCAATCTCAACGGCCTTCAGCTTGCGATTCCCTTGGACTCGAACAACGGAATGCTCATGCTGAAGTGGAACTTCCATCATGCGCAGCACATCGACAATAGCTCGCTCTCCTTGCTTGCTGTCCTCAGTCAATCCGCGAATGATCACATCAGAATCAACGACGGCCGCTGCAGCGAGAACCGCTGCAGAGCCCGGATAGTCGCCTTGCACCGTATAGGTCTTCGCTTCATATTGTTGGTTGCCGGCAATCTTGAAATACATCAGATCTTCTCTCGCTTCGATCCGAATGCCCGCTTCCGCAAGAACTTCAAGCGTCTGTCCAACGACAACCTTCGATTTCAAATCATCTACTACTTCAATTTCACTGTCTTCCTCCAGCAGTGGAGCCAAGAACAACAGCGAGCTTAAATACTGCGAACTCACATTGCCGGATACCTTGATTTTCCCTCCACGTGGCTTCCCACCGCGGATCGTAATCGGAAGTTTGCCTTCCCGATGCTCAATCGCTACGCCCATTTGTTCAAGTGAAGTAATCAAGTCGTCGTGTGGACGCTTCCCTAAGGAATCCGGATACGTATTAACAAACTTCACTTCCTCCAGCAGAGAGGCTGTGCCCATCAAAAAGCGCAATACCGCTCCTGCATTCCCTACATTCAGCTCATTGGAAGCATTACTCAATGTTGGATGCTTACCGAAGCCGGTAATGATAATCTTCTCTTCGTCCTCAACCAGTTGAGCACCCAAATCACGGAGGCAGCGGCGCATCGCATCGCTGTCTTCACTGTGAGCTGGATAATAAATCGTGCTTGTCCCCTCTGCCAGTGCAGCTGCAAGAAGATAGCGTGTCGTATAGTTTTTCGAGGATAAGGCCTGAATATCTCCTTGCAGTTTTGGTGTTGATCGAACGATTACGTCCATGCGCTTCCACTCCTTTATCTTTCAACGTATAATAACTCTTATCTCGAATGAATTCCAGATAAGAAAGGATGCCTAATCGTTATGAATCCAATTGCTCAAATTGATGTCGCTGTGTTGAAACAACGCCTAGAACGCGGCGAAGCACTAAATTTAATAGATGTACGGGAAGATGAGGAAGTCGCTCACGGAATGATTCCCGGTGCCAAGCATATCCCCATGAATGAAATCCCAGATCGTCTCGATGAAATCGAGCGGACGGAAGAAATCATTTTCATTTGCCGAAGCGGATATCGCAGCGAACGAGTATGCGAATACTTGCAGCATATCGGCTTGGAGGGCTGTGTCAATATGGAAGGCGGAATGCTCGCCTGGAGTCAATTGGAGCACACCTCTAAATAACGCCTCAAATAGTCTGCCTGCCCCTCCTGCTAGGGGCTTTTATTCACAATTGCCTTCGGCCAGCTTACAAATGCGAGCAGCCAATTGCACAGCTGACTCATGGTCGGTCAGAACTGTTGCATGTGCAAAATCATACAGTCCCTCGCGCTGCTGCATGAGCTTAGATACCCGTTCTTCCACATCGCCTTGAAGCAGAGGTCGATTTCGATCCCGCTTCACACGCGACAGTATCGTCTCCTTGCTTGCTGCTAAATGCACGATGAAGCCTCCATTCCGCATCAGCTCTCGATTGCTCTCCTGGAGGACAATGCCACCGCCCGTTGCAATGACATGTCTTGTCGGACTGTTCAATATTCCAGCTAGAACATGACTTTCTTGTTCTCTAAAATAAGCTTCTCCATCAGAGGCAAAGATATCAGGAATCGTACGACCCTCTAGCGTGACCACAGCAGCATCCAAATCTGCAAAGCTGCAGCCCAGCTTCTTGGCAACTTCTTGCCCAACCGTCGATTTCCCGGTGCCCATAAATCCGATTAAAATAATATGCTGCATCATTTCCCGCCTCGCTTCTCTAAGTCAAATGGCTCATCGTGAACGAGTAGGTCAGATGATGACCAATATGACGGTAAACTTCCCACATGATACCACACGTTTCTTTTATTCGACAATGGCGATAGGTATAAAATAAAGAAGTTCAACATAAAGATGAATAATAGTCCTGCCATCGTCAATGAAGTTGAGGAATCGTCTAGTGCCATTTTTTATGTAGGAGTGAATGAGACATGCCCCAATTGCCTGTCCCAGAACCGCATCCATCCAAATCGACCATTCAGCGCTCCACATCTGTTCGCCTGGCTCGTATTATGGATTCGAATCACCCATTGTGCAGGGAAGACATCGTATGGGCGCTGAATGTAATTAAGCAGCAGCTCACAGATCATCCTGACAAGTGGGCTATGCTTGAACCGAATCAATTGGTTCGCCGCTTCCATAGCTATGCCGAAATCTCTTCTCTGCTCGTGTACAGCAGCAGTTACGGGCAAGAATCGGATCGGATTCGGAAATATTTGGCTGAACTTGTATCCGGTTTATATGAATGAATGCGGATAATCAACCATATGCAAAAACAACGCCGAGTCCTAAGCGTGCTCGGCGTTGTTTTTTGATCTCTATTATGACATCCAGTTGTAATGGAATGTTCCTTCTTTGTCTACACGCTTGAATGTATGCGCACCGAAATAGTCGCGTTGTGCTTGCAGCAAGTTCGCTGGCAAGCGCTCTGTGCGGTAGCTGTCGAAGTAAGCAAGTGCACTTGCGAATCCTGGAACAGGAACGCCGTATGCAACCGCAGTGCTGATGACTTCGCGCCAAGCGTCTTGGTACGTTTCCACAATATTTTGGAAATATGGATCAAGCAGCAGATTCTTCAGCTCTGGTTCGCGGTCGTAAGCTTCTTTGATGTTCTGCAAGAAGCGGGAGCGGATAATGCAGCCACCGCGGAAGATCATTGCGATCTCGCCGTAGCGAAGATTCCAGTCGAACTCTTCGGAAGCCGCACGCATTTGTGCGAAGCCTTGCGCGTAAGATACGATCTTGGACGCGTACAAAGCCTTGCGGATGCTCTCTATGAATGCTTCCTTGTCTCCAGTGAATGCAGGGGTCTTCGGCCCTTTCAACACTTTGCTCGCTACAACGCGCTCGTCCTTCAATGCGGACAAGAAGCGGGAGAATACGGATTCCGTAATCATGGACAACGGCACGCCAAGATCAAGCGCGCTTTGGCTTGTCCATTTACCCGTACCTTTTTGACCGGCAGAGTCAAGAATGACGTCAACCATTGGCTTGCCTGTTTCTTCATCGTACTTGGAGAAGATATCTGTTGTAATTTCAATCAGATAGCTGTCAAGCTCGCCTTTGTTCCATTCGCCGAAGATAGAGTGAAGCTCCTCAGCACTTACACCTAGTACATTCGTAAGTAAATGATAAGCTTCACAAATCAATTGCATGTCGCCATACTCGATGCCGTTGTGAACCATCTTAACATAGTGGCCAGCACCGTCCGGCCCAATATATGTACAACAAGGGTCGCCGCCTACTTTTGCTGAAATGCTTGTCAAAATTGGCTCAACCAAGCGATAAGCGCTCTCTTGGCCGCCAGGCATGATTGCAGGACCTTTCAATGCGCCCTCTTCACCGCCGGATACGCCTGTTCCGATGAAGCGGAAGCCCTTCTCTTCCAAGTACTTGCTGCGACGCTGTGTATCAGGGAAATGAGCGTTACCGCCATCAATAATAATATCGCCTTGATCCAAGTGTGGAAGCAACTGCTCAATCGTTGCATCTGTAGCTTGTCCAGCTTGTACCATAATCAAAATTTTACGTGGTGCTTCAAGAGATTGTACGAATTCCTCAATGGAATAAGTACCAGTCAGGTTCTTGCCTTCTGCTTCGGCAATGAGTGCATCTGTCTTCTCGCGGGAACGGTTGTATACCGATACTGTGAAGCCGCGGCTCTCGATGTTAAGCGCCAGGTTCTTACCCATTACGGCAAGGCCAATGACACCGATTTGATTGTTAGCCATATGGTTGTTCCACCCTTTATCCATAAATTTATATAGTTTGCATTACGCTTATTGTACAGCACAGCAAAACACCCTGCAACCATCTCGCCCTTGCAATTCATCCATACATTTGGCGGATGGGAGGGTGATTAAACCATGAATAACAATTACCATTCCAGCTGAATCATCTCGGAGCGAAGCTCATTCAGCTTCTCTTTACATCTCTCTATAACAGCTATTTTTTGCTCATTCATCGCTTCAAACAGCTCTGCGAGCAAATAATCCATTTCGAGCCGCAGTACACGCATACGCTGCTCTGCCCGATTGGATAAGAATGCCTGCATCATCTCCTCTGTAGTTACAATTGGCCTCTTCTGATACAATACGCGCTGCTTCGGCCCTATGACCTCAACCAGACGAATTCGTTCGCCGAACAAAATATTTTCGATAAAAATCTGTCTATCTTTGAACCGTTTGACGACCGCATGCCCGCGTGAATCGCCGATCAGTTTTTCCATAAAGTCTGCCAGCTTCTCGTCCCGAATCGTATAGTCGCCAACAATTTTGTAGCGCTGCTCCACACGTTGGAACCGAAGTTTGACCAACTTCCTTCCTGTTCGGATAGAAACGATAAATAGCGATTCATTTTCACTCCAATACAAGGAATAACCTTCCTGTATAAGATCGCGGATGAGGTTCTGGATTTGCCGACGGTCAAAGCGTAGCTCCAGGTTGCAGTATTCCACCTCGTCGCTGCGATTCACGGCAATCCCTCCTTACCTTGTCGTATACTCCATCATATGATTCATCAACTTGGATTATTGACTGGATTTCCAAACAAGAGTCTTGTTCCACTAAAATATAATAATTATAATTTGATAAACATTATCAATATATTATGATATACTAAGTGGGTAACTGCTTGTTCGACACAGGCTACATGCACGGACTACTTGATGTTCAAATTCCCGAGCGAGTATGTAAGAAAGTTTAGATAGTTCCTGCACCAGCTCGTGTATAGATGACAACAGCTTAGAAAGGAAGAGATGCATGACGTTTTCTGGATTTTCTCCTTCAGATTTTGAAACCTTTACAATTGAGGGGCTTGATGCCCGTATGGAGGCCATTCGCGATCGTATTCAACCGAAATTCCGCTCCATTGGAGAACAACTTATGAGTGATGTAGCGATGCATAGCGGAACTGAAATGTTCCTCCATATTGCAAAGCATGCTCGCCGTACGGTTAATCCGCCGAAAGATACATGGCTTGCCATTGGGCCGAACAAACGCGGTTACAAGTCCCTTCCCCATTTCCAGGTTGGCTTGTTCGATGATCATGTCTTTATTTGGCTGGCTTTCATTTATGAGGTGGCGAACAAGCGCAGCATTGCGCAGGCGATGCTTGATGACCAAAAACAACTTAGAAGCATCATCCCTAATGATTATGTATTATCCATGGATCATATGAAGAAGGACGCCGACCAAATCGGAGATCTGAGTGAGACGGAGATGGCGGACAAGCTTACCCGCTTCCGGGATATTAAGTCGGCAGAATGGCTGGTTGGACGCCACGTTCCGATGAATGATCCACTGCTGCAGAACGGCGAGGCCTTTATGGAGCTTGCTAGGCAGACGTTCATCACGTTAATGCCACTGTACCGGTTGGCTGTCGAGGCTTAATTAACATCATATAGAGGTTGTTCAAAAAGTCCACTTTTGATCACGAAGTAAATCATGAAGTGGACTTTTTGAACACGCACATATAGCGTCATTCACGACATTCAACAAAAAAACTGCGTTCAGCGATTACGTAACCAGCAATCGCCAAGCGCAGTTTTGCACATGTTCATGTTTATGCAGTTGTGTTCGCGGCCGTCTGATTTCGATCCAGCACAGCAAAGCGGATGAGTAGCCAGATCGCAGCAACACATAAGACTGCTCCGATTATGTATGGAAGATTCATATTCCATCCGAACAGCCCCGTGGCAAGCAGCGGCCCTGTAATACGGCCGAAGCTGTCCATCGAAGAATTCAGACCTGAAGCAACACCTTGGCTAACCGTCGTCTTCTGTGTGATCAATGAAGTTACACACGGGCGGATCAAGGCATTGCCGATACCGAACACGCATAAGTAAA
>NZ_JMDX01000283.1:0-6535 GCF_000935845.1 Paenibacillus sp. E194 | reverse complement strand
ACGTCGCCAAGCAGTTAATATTCCCTGATAGCTCAGTTGGTAGAGCACTCGACTGTTAATCGAGTTGTCACAGGTTCGAGTCCTGTTCGGGGAGCCATGGAGAGATGTCCGAGTTTGGTCGAAGGAGCACGATTGGAAATCGTGTAGGCGCCACAAGCGTCTCGAGGGTTCGAATCCCTCTCTCTCCGCCAGTATGGCCCGTTGGTCAAGGGGTTAAGACACCTCCCTTTCACGGAGGTAACAGGGGTTCGAATCCCCTACGGGTCACCATTTATGAATGACATTGCGTAGTTTAGGGCATCTAGCTTAACAGAAAAGATACCATCTTAACAGGGTGGGGTCATTCGATTCGAATTTGATAGTGTCCAGCGCGAATATCGCGGGGTGGAGCAGTTGGTAGCTCGTCGGGCTCATAACCCGAAGGTCGCAGGTTCAAGTCCTGCCCCCGCAACCAAATATGTAATCACTATTTCATATAGGATTGCTTTGATAAGGACACTTAGCTCAGCTGGGAGAGCACCATCTTGACAGGGTGGGGGTCAGCGGTTCGAACCCGTTAGTGTCCACCATAAAGAGCTATGAATAATCATTGCTAGATTTAGATACATAGCTTTTACATGAAATATTATATGGACGCTTAGCTCAGCTGGGAGAGCATCTGCCTTACAAGCAGAGGGTCGGCGGTTCGATCCCGTCAGCGTCCACCATCATATCGCGGGGTGGAGCAGTTGGTAGCTCGTCGGGCTCATAACCCGAAGGTCACAGGTTCAAGTCCTGTCCCCGCAACCAAATATGGAGCTGTGGTGTAGAGGCCTAACATGCCTGCCTGTCACGCAGGAGACCGCGGGTTCGAATCCCGTCAGCTCCGCCATTTTTCTTCTTGAGAAATGATCAAATTGAATAAGGCCCGTTGGTCAAGGGGTTAAGACACCTCCCTTTCACGGAGGTAACAGGGGTTCGAATCCCCTACGGGTCACCATTTCTCTCTTATGAGAGCCATTAGCTCAGTTGGTAGAGCACCTGACTTTTAATCAGGGTGTCGAAGGTTCGAGTCCTTCATGGCTCACCAGTTTGTGCAATATTCAGCCTGATGCGGAAGCGTCAGGCTTTTTTGTTGTTGTTTGGATCAGGAGAGCTGATTCGAGAGAGTGTAAGATGCTCTGAGTACGCAATATTTGATATAAAGATGCTAATTTGTACTACCCCTAGAATTAGGATAAGGGCATGCTCTATTGATGTTTTATTCGAAAGGCATTATGATTAAAGGAATAGATAACTAACTCCTTTTATAAAAGGGTTTTAATAAGGTGGGACGTTATGGTGGTAGACAAAACCATTAATATTAAGGAATTCAATCGAAATCGAATATATATGCTGCTGCGGCAAGAAAAAAACTTATCTAAGCAGGATATTGTGCAGCATTTGCAGATTAGCCTGCCAACCATTACGCAGAATTTAAACTATTTGCTGCAGGAGAAGCTGATTGCGAATACGGGAACCGTCGGTAATACCGGAGGACGAAATGCACAGGTCTATTCTTATATCAGCGATGCCAAAGTCGCTATTGGCTTAGATATTACACGGAACCATGTCACAACTGTGGTTGTTGATTTAAATGGGGATATTATCCACATCAACAGAAGAAGACAGAAATTTGAGACCTCAGACCCTTATTTTCAACTATTGGGTAATATCATTCAGGAAGACATAAAAGAACTGGATATTGACGATTCGAAAATATTAGGTGTCGGCATCGGGGTGCCGGGATTGATTACGGAAGATCACCAGACTGTCTTTTATGGGAAGATCCTGAATTTCACCGGAGAGACGTTACAGCGCTTCACCAAGTACATACCGTATCCGGCCATTCTTGTGAATGATGCGAATGCGGCTGGGTTCTCGGAAATATGGGCAACGCCGGACACGAAAAATGCTTTTTATATTTCACTTAGTAATAATATTGGCGGAGCCGTTTATATTGGAAATAAAGTGTTTGCCGGAGAGAATCAAAAGAGCGGAGAAATCGGGCATATTACGATCATTCCAGACGGCCTCCCTTGTTATTGCGGTCAAAAGGGCTGCCTTGAGGCATATTGCTCAGCTTCTTTATTAGCCGATACAGCTGATGGGAGTTTGGCGCGTTTTTTTGAGGAGCTACAGGGTGGCAATCGTGAAAAGTTGATCGTATGGGACAACTATTTGCGCCATCTTTCGATCGCCATTAATAATATTCGGATGCTGTTCGACTGTGACATTATCCTTGGCGGTTACGTAGGGGCTTATATGGAGAATCATATCGATACGTTGAAAAAGCTGGTGGCCAGCCGCAATACGTTCGAAGATCATGCAGATTATGTGCGCATTTGCAGTTATAAAACGGAGGCTATTGCCGCTGGCGCTGCCCTGCCGTTCATCGATCAGTTCATTAATCAAATATAAGAAGATACCAAGATTACAGCAATCGCATGGAGTCGGTTTAAAGGAGCCAAGTTCCTTTACCTGCTTCATGCGTTTTTTTATCCTCCAATCGGCTGAACAAGCAGGAAATGCTTCGCATCTTGTACTGCAAAATGATACTTATTTTTAATTGCATATTGACAAGAACGACGAGAGGGAATATCCTTGCATTAAGTAGTTTTATAAAACACTTTAACAAAAGTAATTTACTTATTGGGAGGCGGATGCATAATGAATCATCAACAATCTACCAGCTTAAAAGCCACGACAGGAAATGTACCAGCAACTATGAAAGCGCTTGTAGCGTATGGGAAGCATGATTACCGCTTTGAAGCCAACTATCCTACGCCTGAATGCGGGCCTGACGATATGATTATTAAAACGGAAGCATGCGGCATTTGCGCAGGAGACTTGAAGTGCATGCACGGTGCAGCAATGTTCTGGGGCGATGAGACTCAGCCAGAATGGGTGAAGCCACCGTTTATTCCGGGGCATGAATTTTTAGGAACGATCGTCGAAATTGGCGGAAATGTAACCGATTTCAAAATTGGGGATCGAGTAACTGCGGATCAGATCGTTCCTTGCCAAGAATGCAGATTTTGCAAAAGAGGGGAGTACTGGATGTGCCAGCCACATAACATATTCGGTTTCCAAGGCTCGAACAACGGGGGAATGGCGGAATATGTTCGATACCCGAAAACGGCGGTTGTCCATAAGGTGCCTGGACAGATGGAATTGGAGTCCGCGTTGCTAATTGAGCCTTATGCTTGCTCGAAGCATGCCGTGGATCGGGCGCAAATCGGATGCGAGGATGTCGTCGTTATCTCTGGGGCGGGGCCTCTGGGCTTAGGAATGATCACATATGCAAGAATGAAAAATCCAAAAAAATTGATTGTGCTGGATTTGGTTGAGAACCGTTTGGAAAAGGCGAAGGAATTTGGCGCGGATATCGTCCTCAATCCGAAAGAGACGGATGTGGTTCAAACGATTTTGGATATGACGGAGGGTTACGGTTGCGACATCTACATCGAAGCGACAGGGCATCCTTCCAGTGTAACGCAAGGATTGAGCATGATTCGCAAGCTTGGGCGCTTCGTGGAATTCAGCGTGTTCGGGGAGCCGACTACCGTGGACTGGTCCATCATCGGCGACCGCAAGGAACTGGATGTATTGGGATCTCACTTGAGCCCATATTGTTACCCATTCGTCATTGAAAATGTTGCAAACGGCAATCTGAAAACGAACGGCATTGTGACTCGCAAGTTCCCGATTGAGCAATGGGAAGAAGCCTTTGAATATGCATCCGGGAAGCATGGTGATTTCAAAGTCGCGATTACGTTCTAAAAAGGGTGGATGCAAAATGGAGAAATATGTAGTTGGAATTGATTATGGCACATTAAGCGCCCGTACGATACTTGTTAACGTATCCACCGGAGAGATATGTGCATCTGCAGAGATGAACTATCCACATGGCGTAATGGATCAGGTGCTGCCGGACGGCGTAACGAAGCTGGGGCCGGATTGGGCTTTGCAGCATCCGCAGGACTATTTACAATGCACCACTGCAACGCTAGCGAAGGTTCTGGAAACGAGCGGCATTGATGCCAGGCAGATTATTGGCGTCGGCACCGATTTTACGGAATGTACGATGCTTCCCGTAAAGGCGGATGGAACGCCCCTGTGCATGCTGGATGCATACAAGAACAATCCGCATGCGTATGTGAAGCTGTGGAAGCACCATGCGGCAGCAGAGGAAGCCAACCGGCTGAATGATATAGCCCGTATGCGGGGAGAGGAATTTTTGGACTTCTACGGTGGGAAAATTTCTTCAGAATGGATGTTTCCAAAAATATGGCAAATTCTTAATGAAGCGCCCGAAATTTATAAAGCTGCAGATCGGTTCATGGAGCTTGCCGATTGGATTACACTACAGCTAACTGGCACAGAAACACGAAATAGCTGTACAGCTGGATATAAGGCTATATGGCACAAGCAAAACGGATTTCCATCAAATTCATTTTTGAAAGCGCTCGATCCAAAGCTGGAACACGTCGTTGACGAGAAAATGTCGAGAACCATTTATCCGGTCGGCACCCGAGCAGGATCAATTACAGAAGAGAGCGCAAAATGGACGGGACTGGCTGCGGGGACAGCGGTATCCGTTGGAATAGGCGATGCCCATTGCGCCGTAATCGGCTGCGGGATTACGACTCCCGATATTTTACTGATGGTGATGGGGACATCCGGCTGCGACATGCTGGTCAGTGAAACAGCAGTTAAAGTGCCAGGCATTAGCGGCATTTGCGAGGACGGCATTTTGCCTGGGTTCTACGGCTATGAGGCAGGACAATCCTGTATGGGAGACCATTTCTCATGGTTCGCGAATCACTGTGTTCCGGAGCGCCTGGAGCAAGAGGCGAGAACGGCGAACAAGCACGTGCTGCAGCTTCTCAATGAGAAAGCAGAGAAGATTAAGCCTGGCGCCAGCGGCTTGATTGCGCTGGATTGGTGGAATGGGAACCGTTCCGTTCTGGTGGATGCGGATCTGACAGGATCGATGTTCGGCATGACGACGGCTACGACAGCCGAAGAAATGTACAAAGCATTGGTTGAAGCAGTTGCGTTCGGGAAGCGAATGATTATTGAGAACTTTGTACAGCACGGAGTTCCGATTGCCAAAATCATGGCTACAGGCGGGATTGCGGAAAAAAGTCCTTTCATTATGCAGACCTTCGCGGACATCATCGGCATGCCGATTCACGTCGCGGCAACTCAGCAAGGGACAGCGATGGGGGCCGCCATGCTCGGAGCCGTCGCGGCAGGCAGTACTAACGGGGGATATGATTCGATTCAGCAGGCTGGGAAAGCAATGGGTGGAGGCATTAAGAAAACGTATGAGCCGCAAAGTAAGCACCAGGACATTTATAATCGACTCTATGCCCAGTATGTGCGGCTGCATGATTATTTCGGTCGCAATGAACAGAGTCCGATCAAACAATTGAAAGCGATTAAATTGGAAGTGATGAGTGGAGAGCGTTTAAATTAATATCTTTATAGAATAGCTGCATTACGGACAGTAGAAGAAGGAATTGATCATTCAGGAAAGAAGTGATGCATTTGAAACACAATAATATTTTCGACAGAGTAGGTATTCCTTCATCACTAGCTTGGGGCTATCTCGGCATTCTGATCTTTATGATGGGGGATGGTCTGGAGCAGGGCTGGTTAAGCCCATATCTGGTTGAACAGGGACTCACCGTACAGCAATCTGGCATTTTATTTACGGTATACGGGGTTACGATTGCATTGTCTTCTTTCCTGTCCGGATTATTTGTTGACGCGATTGGCCCTAAAAAAGCAATGTTGACGGGGTTGATCCTATATATTCTTGGCTCTGTAGGCTTTATTGGTTTAGGAATTACCCAGCTTTCATTTTCAACGATGCTGCCGACGTATGCGTTTAAGGGTCTCGGCTATCCTTTGTTCGCATACTCGTTCCTCGTATGGATTGCTTATCAGACACCTCAGAAGAAGCTGGGGACGGCTGTTGGCTGGTTCTGGTTCGTGTTCACTGGGGGCATGAACGTGCTCGGTGCATACTATTCCACCTGGGCGCTGAAGCATTTGGGGCATATCAATACACTATGGAGCGCAATCGTATGGGTACTGCTTGGGGCATTGTTCGCACTGATCATCAATCCAGGCGGGAAGCTGGAAAAGGCCAAGGCAGAGCAGCACGACAACAAATTAAAAGAGCTTGCAAAAGGATTGGCAATTGTCAAAAAGGAACCGAAAATCGTATTGGTCGGCTTGGTTCGTATCATCAATACGGCTGCACAATTCGGTTTCCCAGTGTATATGCCGCTGTATATGGAGAGTCAAGGCATTAGCATTTCGTCCTGGCTGCATCTATGGGCAATGATCTTTATTGGCAACATTGCGTTTAACCTGCTGTTCGGCATTGTGGGCGATAAGCTTGGCTGGAGAAATACAGTAATGTGGTTTGGATGTGTGGGCTCGGCCTTCTTTACGATTTTACTCTTTTACGTTCCTCAACTTGCAGCAGGCAATGTATGGC
>NZ_JMDX01000282.1:0-6548 GCF_000935845.1 Paenibacillus sp. E194 | reverse complement strand
AAGGAATTCGCTGTCTTTTCTCTCTGTTCAAGAGCTAACGTAATGGTCTTGAAACTATCAAATCAATTTCCGGCTGTACCACTTCTCCCCGCGGAAGCGCCAGAGGAAGACGGAGCCGCGGATCCCCCACTCTATGACCATTGCGATCCATACCCCCATGATACCAAGGCCAAGCGGTATCCCGAGTACATAGCCCAGAATGACACGGAACAACCACATCGTGAGCATAGCAGTAATCGAAGTAAAGTTGGAATCACCCGCTGCACGAAGAGCCGATGGCATAATAAAGCTGATCGACCATAAGAATGGCTGGGTAATCGCAATCAGCACCGTAAGTTTAAAGATCTCCGGAATGATCTCTGCCGGAGGAGAGAACAATCTCACGATCCAAGGGAATAAAGGCATGAGAATTACTGCCGCAATAACGAATATGATGGAGGACAGCCACAGGAATGACTTGATAAACTTCCTCGCATCCTCAATGTTGCGTCGTCCGATGCATTGGCCTACGACCGTGACGATCGCGATGCTTAAGGCATTCGCTCCGATCTGGAACACAAGCGATATGGAGCCGCTTATGGCATTGACCGTGATCGCAAGCGTACCGAGCTGCACGATAAACGTCTGCGTCAGCAGCTTCCCGCCGTTAAAGAACATCTGCTCCGCTGCAAATGGAACGCCGATAATCATAATTTTTTTCAAAATCGAAAAATCCAATTTCAGTGCATTCTGAATTCGGAACTGCAACGTCTGATTGATCTTCAACAAATAAATTAACGATATCACCATCCCCAGTACACGAGCCGTAAGCATGGAAATGATCAATCCGACTACGCCCATATCGAATACCGTAATGAACAATATATTCAGGAACAGGTAGGTCAAGTTCATAATGAACGATAGACCCAAGCAGGCCTTCGTCTCTGCCACGCCGCGCAACGCCCCCGTCACAGCTTGGAAAATCGCAATGAATGGGTACGTGAGGCAGCTCCCGATCAAAAAGATCCTTGCGTTATCCAGTACATCCGCTTCCGCACGACCGAACAATAAGTCTAGAGTGGGGTTATGAAAAATAATAACAACCGCACTAATCAAGATCGACAGCAGCGCAACTGCCGATATGGCTTGAGCAGCTGACTTCGAAACCATATCCGCATTGCCCCTGCCTTTATACTGTGCGACGATGACGGTTCCCCCCGTCGCCACAGCTACAAACACGTTGACCAAGAAGATGTTCAACGAGTCCACCATACTGACCGCACTAACCGCCGCTACCCCTGAGGAGCTGATCATGGCCGTATTCAACAGGCTCATCAAAATAATAAAAGCTTGATCCACAAATATCGGAATAATAATCGCGATAATTTGCTTATAATCAAGCGTTTCTCCTGTGAAATATTTATTCAACAGGAAGATCGTTCTTCTCTTTATACTGGGAACAATTGTACTCACCGTATCATCTCTTCTTCGTGTATTGTGCCAAGGATCCCCTTGACCTTACATAGTAACGCACTATTATACCACTCTTTTGAGGAGATGAAAGTGAGGTGTGCTGCCTTATTCACGCATATTTCGTGGTTTCCGAGCAGGGTACTCGCTTTTGCAGTCTTTTTATGTACATATAGCAGAGATGCGGCTTCTTACTCGCCTTCACATCATGTCCAATCATAATGAAACATACTTTACGGTTGAGTTCGAGATCACTCCTACAGAAAGTTCCTTTTTATACTCTCCCAGCGAGTTCTAATCGCCGGTCACCCAGTCATTGCATCGCATGATATTTCCAATATTCCGAAAGCACATTCACTCCTGAGCGAAAAGTTGTTCTTTCGGCAAATCGCGTTATACTAATTCGCTTTTAGAAAAGTATCTAATCGTTTTCCCATTTTCAATTGCATACTCAATTTCATTTTCCCTTGAAGCGTTAAGTATCTATTTGCTTGTTCAAATTGTTCTTTAAATTTTGTAGAGCCACAAAGTGTAATTACCTTCATCTATCTATTTCCCCTCTTCTTTCCGCTGATTTCTCAATCTAATAACCTTTGATACATCTTTTCGATTATGGTACTTTATATTAATAAAGACCAAGTGCTGCGAACACTTGGTCAATACAATTGGCTTGGATGGGTAATCCCTTCTTAGTCAGTTAAGAGTGCAGAACCCACTTTTGGCTGCAACCTTGGGGTGGGTTTTTACTTTCTCTTGTTGTTATGATTTGAGCCAGGCGAAGTTGCCTCTTCCTCTAATCTACTTAACTACTGTAGTTCCCCATCCATCATATTCGCCATTACATTCTTCTACTAAATCAACAAGAGTATCCGTAACTTCATTTATCGAATGGAAGTCGACGTAATCAGAACGATAGATATGAGAATAAATTTTATCGTCATTAGGAGCATCTGAATCGATTTCGAATCCCAAAAGTTTAACCTTAGCATCGAAATACTCTTTATCTTCAATAGATTGAAAATAGACCCAATGATCTACCTGTCTCTCATCTTCAAATGTATCCCCTGACTCTCGTAACTGATCGACAACTTTTCGATTCCCCATATGTTGAATTTGATATTTGTCGGGGTAAAGGTACTCAAAATAAAAATCCCAAGGATTTTCCTCTTCAAGATGAAGAACCTCTATCTCATATCCATGTTCCAAGAAATATGTCTCTGCTGCTTTTTCTAGCTCGTAAGGTTTAGAAAAATAATAAAATACATCCCGTATCCCATCAGTAGTCACCCTGCCAACATGGAATCCAAAACCTGCACTTTCATCATTGATTTTATCTTCTAGGTCATTGATTAATTCAGCCTCTTCATTAATTGGAGTACCGCTTTCTCCAGGGTTTTTGATTCGTATTCTTAAAACCATCGGATGTGGATACTCAGATTTCTCAATCTCCTTCCAGATATCCATATCCAATACAACTGATGCAAACTTACCTTCAATCTCACAAAAATAAATATCCCAATGATCAGACATATCGATCTATACCTCCTCAGGAAATCTCATCTTCTTCATACTATTTGCGAACCAAGTGCTTAGCCAAACATATATTACGACAAAACCTATACCCAATCTTTCGTGTAATGTTGCTTCCTGCTTTTATTTCTTTAAACGTAATTCAAAATCTTGACATGCGATAACGAAAACCTCGTCATATGTATATATTACATATTGCTTTAATTCCAGACCTCTTGCATTCTTTATATCTCTAAGTATTTTTGTATTACCTATTTCTACGAAGCTACTACTTTCATGATATGAATGATCAAACATCTGTAAACTTACATCTAACTCAACCATATTAAAGTAATAAACTTTCTTGAATAGCAAGTCGTATTTAATAAACTCTTCATCATCTGATTCTGTGCATAATCCTCCACTTATCTCACCAATTAATGTAACTTCATTCTTTTGATAATTGAATTGAATATCATCAAGGAAGATCGCGTCTCTTCCATGAATTTCACCCAATTCGGTTTTTATAGCTTTGATTTGTTCCATCTCTCTCATACCTTTCTAGCCCGATGCGTAAATAGTTGTTAGGTGATGTTCATCTTTTCCAGAGTTCTCGATCATAAAAGTCTAAGCAGAGAGACCATCCAACGTCCTTATAATCTTTATTGTGCTTCCTTCTTTCATAATAATCGATGTGTTCATGAGCATGATATCCCGGATGGCGTACAAATAAATCTCTTCCTTCTTCCCTTACTTCTCTACTATCAATAGATATGTTTACGAAGATTTCTTTACACCAATCAAAAAAAGAGTCTCATACTGTTCCTTGATATCGAGATAATCTTTATGCTCCCGGTACCAGTACTTACTTAAATTACGACTCCCTTCCTGATCCTTCGTTACAATGATTTCTTCTATATTCTCAGTTTTAGATTTTCTAATTAAGCTTCTAATCGCCTTCCAGTCATTCCTTTTGAACTGGATCGCATGATGTAATAATACTAGGTCATTCCCATTATCCTTGTTTGACCATCGATCGAGTAAATATTCGGTTAACTCATTCTTTCTTGAAGGTATAAAGATAATACTATCTTTATTAGTAGCAGCAACCGTTAAAATATTATCGAACTTTTCCAGGCTACGTTCATTACCTAAAATAACGGCTCCTGTAGCATCTGTACTAACTACGTACAAATCTTCAATCTCAGGTATCTGAATTAACACCTTATATGTCCTGCTTCCAAGTTTTACTTCGTATTTTCGAAATGTTATTTTCATTTTTATTTTTCCCTTAGACAAATTTCGTTGATAAAATGTTCCTCGAAATAGCAAATGGTACAAGACCTATTGTAAGCATTTATATGGAAAAGACAATAAGCCATACGTAAATGATAGAGGTTTTAAGAGTTCTATAACAACGAGCGTTTTCCAAAGAGACTAAACAACCTTAGTCCGGTTCAATACCGAACTAAGGTTGCTTAAAGGCTGCTTCTTTAGTGATGTCTACTTGACGAGAGTTTAGCAAGGCTCCAATCACAAGGGAGCTGCTGCGAGGCTAAATATATGCTCAGTTTAGATGTCAATCCTGGAATCATATTGAGATTGAAACCAAGTTACACAGCCAGAGCACTACACGTGCTGGATCAAGCTTCTCATCTCATTCACTGGTAAGTATCCGGAATTTTGCAAGTAGGTCACGATTTTTTGCACATACAGTGCATCAATTTGCGGCCAATAAAATCCGGACTTGCTTAAGACGATTTGTGTTTGTAACGAATCATGCTTGACAATGGCATAATCTCCCTCAAGCTGTTCTCCTGCTGCCATTAACATTTGAATGTCATGAATGTGCTTATCATCCTGGGATAATCGAAGCATAAGATCCTGGAACGCCGCGCCATCCAACAAATCAATCGCATGCCCCGACTTGTGTAGCAATTGCACGACCTCGCCAAGTCCAACTTTGTGATGATTGTACAAATGGAAGACGTAGTTTTCCCCAGCGCTTGCATCTGCTTTTATTAATGCAACGACGGCTCTGCTGCACGCATCAACAGGAGTAAACTCTATTTCATTTGATATCAATTGGTTCGAGGCAACCCCATGTTGCAACATAAATTTGAAGCGGCTCATAAATGCATTGTCCTCGATATTATGTTGATGTTGCCCATCACTGTGCCGGTTGGTCAGATTGCCCACCCGGTAAATGGCAGCGTCCACCCCATTCGAGATCGCTTGGAATAGTGCATGTTCCGCCCAAAATTTACTCTTCACATACACATTATCCTCATAATTTTGTTGTACGTAAAAATCGTCTTCGGTAAATACACGCTGCTCTTTTCCAAATGAAACATGACCTGATACGCTCATCGTGGACATATAGTGCAGTCTTTTATTACGCCCTACGAACGATATAAGCTCTTCCAGTGTTGTCACATTCGCTTTTTCAAAATCAGCGTAATTACCGAAGTGTTTGGTCAACGCTGCAGAATGGATGACACTACTGATCGTACTGTCAAGTTGAGCATATTCAGCATCGCTTAGGCCGAATTGTTTCTCAGACAAATCTCCCTTTACGATAACAACCCGGCTGCTTAGCATAACTTTATACTTCTCAAACTTGTCGTGGAAGTAAAAGGAAAGCTGTTCCAACAACCGACTCCGTGGGTCTCTTCCCCGAATCAAACAGTATACCTTGCTATTGGTTCCATCCAGCAGCTCCGCTAGTAAATGTATACCCAGGTAACCCGTGACTCCTGTAAGCAATACATTACCGATAGGGTCGTAGGTTGCATGAGCGATGTCTTTCTTCGGAGGCTTGTGAAATTTCAGCCTTGATGCATCGGAATGCAAGTAATCTGTAGAACCATGGTCAATTTTTTGTGCGATTTTTTGTATGGTTTGCAGATCGTAGTAATCCTTAACCGTTACATGCCATCCTTCTGCCAGCCCTTTTGCCAATGTCTCCATAATCTTCATGGAGTGTCCGCCTAAGTCAAAGAAGGAATCATGTACGCCAATTGAAATTTCCTCTATCCCTAACACGCTTGACCAAATCTGTACAAGTTTTCTCTCTGTTGCATGACGAGGCGCGATATAACTTGCATGTGTTTGCAGTGTACTGTCGATTTTCGGGAGAGATTTCGTATCAATTTTCCCGTTCGGCGTTAACGGCAAACTGTCCAGTTGCACAAAATACGTCGGCACCATATAGCTTGGCAATCGCTCGCTCAAGTATGTCCGCCATTCCTGTACGCTGCCTTCTCCGACCAGATACGCCGCGAGTTGCTTTTCCCCTGGCCTATCTTCCCGCACGATGACGACAGCTTGCTTGATCGCCGGCAACTGACTTAGCACCATCTCGATCTCTCCGAGCTCAATCCGGAATCCTCTGATTTTCACCTGGTCGTCGATCCTGCTTACATAGATCAGATTGCCGTCCGGCTGATACTTTACAGCATCTCCCGTTCTGTACATTCTCGCTCCAGACTCACCGCTGAAAGGATCCGGAAGGAATCGCTCCTCTGTCAGCTCTGGACGATTCAAGTATCCGCGAGTGACCCCTGCCCCGCCAATGTACAGCTCCCCAG
>NZ_JMDX01000281.1:0-6662 GCF_000935845.1 Paenibacillus sp. E194 | reverse complement strand
AGTATGCGGCGTCCCGTACGGTGTAAACCGAAGCGCAGACATCCCAATGTCGGGGCCGTCTTCGCCCTGCATCGCAAACATCGTGTCAAATAGCGGATTGCGGCTCAAATCCTTGCGCACATCCAGCTTCTCCACCAGTTCCTCGAACGGATAGTCTTGGTTCTCGAACGCTTGCAGCGCACGTTCCTTCACGTCGCGCACGAACTCTGCAAACGTCCGCTCTCCCGCCGGATAGTTCCGCATTGCCAACGTGCCGACGAACATCCCGATGAGCGGTTCCAAGTCCGCATGTGGACGGCCGGCAATCGGCGTGCCGACAACGATATCCTCTTGGCCTGAATACTTGGACAGCAGCGCCGTATACGCCGCCAGCAGCACCATGTACATCGTCGCTCCTGTATCCGCAGCGATCCGGCGCAAGCCTGCGGTCACGTCCGAATCGAGTTCGGCGTGCACCACGTCCCCAGCAAAGCTTTGCAGCGCCGGACGCGCATAATCCGTCGGCAGCTCCAGCACCGGGATATCGCCGGCAAATGTCTCCAGCCAGAACGCTTCCTGCTTCTGCATCGTCTCGCTTTGGGCCAGCGACTGCTGCCATGCTGCATAATCTTTGTACTGAATCCGCAGCTCCGGCAAGCCATCTCCTTCATACAGCCGCGTCAATTCCTGTACCAGCACCCCCATCGAAACTCCGTCGGAAACAATATGATGCATATCGAACAGAAGAAGATGACGGTTCGCTTCCACTTCGACCAGTCCTACCCGCAATAGCGGCGCTTGCTCCAAGTCGAACGGACGCACGAACGCTTCCACCTGCTCGGCTATATCCATTTCCATCGTTTCCGTGATACGCTCTGCTTTTGACGGGCGCCCAGTTCCTTGCAGGCTTTCTGCCTCTAACAGACGATTTTCCGTCTGCGGCAGACGTTTCTTCTTTACCGCAAACGATACCTGATCGTGCACGCGCTGCACCGGTTCTCCATCGACCATTTCGAATGAGGTTCGCAGCGATTCATGACGCGCAACCAGTTCACGGAACGCCTGCTCTAACCGTGCCGCATCAAGCGGCCCCTCTACGGCATAGATTCCAGGCATGTTATAACTAATTGCCGCACCCTCCAACTGATTCAGGATGTACAGCCGCTTTTGAGCTGAAGAGACCGGATAATACGCTCTTACTTCCACCGGTTCGATCGATGCGTACAACTGCTGCTCCATTCCCATAACCGCCTGAGCCAGTTGTTCCAGCGTCGGCGCCTGGAATACGGTTCGCAGCGGCACGTTTACGTTCAGTTCCTTATGCATCTGCGACACAAGCATCGTCGCTTTCAACGAATGCCCACCAAGATCGAAAAAGCTGTCCCTTACGCCAACCCGTTCTATGCCGAGCACACGCTGCCAAATTCCCGCCAAACGAGCTTCCATAACTGTCCTCGGCGCTACATATTCTGCTCCGAGCAAGGCATTTCCATCTGGCACAGGCAACGCCAAGCGGTCGAGTTTCCCGTTCGGCGTCAACGGCATCTGCTCCAGTTGTACAAAGAACGACGGAATCATATACTTCGGCAATTGTTGTCCCAAGAAACGGCGCAGCTCATTGGCATCCACCGTTCCTTCTGCAATTACGTAAGCGCAAAGGTAGGAGTCCCCTTGTTCATCCTGTTGTGCGATCACTGCCGTTTCTTTAACATGTTCGTGACGCATTAACTGATTCTCCACTTCACCCAATTCAATCCGGTACCCGCGTATTTTCACTTGGTGGTCGATCCGGCCCAAGTATTCCAACTTTCCATCTTGCAACCATCTTCCCAAATCTCCGGTTCGATATACTCGTTCCCCAGAAATAAACGGATGAGCCACAAACCGCTCTGCCGTCAGTTGAGGACGGTTCAAATAACCCCTTGCCAAGCCAGATCCCGCTACACATATTTCTCCGGCAAGCCCACTCGGCTGTATTTGTCCATACCGGTTAAGCACATAAACTTGCACATTCGAGATCGGCCTACCTATCGTAATCCGCTCGACTCGGTTCAAATGCCTTAAACAACTGGTTACTACACTGTTCTCGGTCGGGCCGTACTCGTTAACCAACTCCGTCCGTGCGCTTTTAAGAACACTGGCCTGTACGATTTCAGGTGTCGTTTTGTCTCCTGCCAATGTCACGATACGGAGCGATTCCATCTCATCACTTGTCAGACATTCGAGAACTGCCGCATACAGCAACGGTATACAGATGAAACTGGTTATACGCTGTTCAGTGATTACCTCTTTTATCGCCACCGGGTCTTTGCTTAACGCTTCTGGTAAAAGGATCACCTGTGAACCAGACACAAGCGGCGTAAAGAAGCTCGTAACAAAACCGTCGAAAGCAAATGAAAACAATTGCAGAACCTTGTCCGTTTCGTTGAATCCATATTCTTCCTTTCGCCACTGCAGCGCGTTGACCGCTCCTCGGTGTTCAATCATTACCCCTTTTGGGAGTCCTGTCGTACCCGAGGTATAAATCACATAGGCTAAATGGTTCGGTCCGCAAGCCGCTTCGGCATTCGTACCATCCCCACGCTCTAATATTTCGCTACCTAATGTTAGGATACGGCCTGCCGACGCATTCCCGTCCATTACCGAATGTCCGACATCCGCATTCTGACTTGCGGCGGAATTGCTCAACTTATAGTTGGACACAACCTCCGCCTGCTGCTTCAAATGCGCTTGAACGAGCAGAAGGTTCGCACCCGAATCTTCCAGCATATAGCGGATGCGCTCTTCCGGATATTCGGGATCAATCGGCATATATGCTCCTCCGGCTTTTAAAACTCCGAAGATGCCTACGGCCATTTCCAACGATCGGTCTGCAAGAATGCCCACAACCTCGTCCGCTTTCACGCCGTTCTCCAGCAGTACGCGTGCAAGTCTATTCGCTTTCTCATTTAATTCTTGATAGGTAATCCGTTCCTCCCCGAGTGCTAGCGCTACTTGATTTGGCGTCTTCTCCACCTGCGCTTCAAATAGCTCGTGAATCGTTTTTTCACTCGGATAGGCAGCAGCTGTATCATTGAAGTCAACGATAATTTGATTGCGCTCCTCCTGCGGTAAGATGCTGATTTCCCTTAGAAGCTGCTCCGGCTGTTCTGCTACGGCTTGCAGCAGATGTTTAAAGTGACCCGCCATGCGCTCTACTGTTTCTCTGCAAAAGAGAGCCGTACGATATTGCATGCTGAAAGTAAGTCTTTCTTCACCGTCATCTATTTCTATCGCATTAAGAGTCAAGTCAAACTTCGCCGCCGAGTATTCCGTGTCGGATGCAGTAAACTCCAGACCTCGAATCGGGAGATCTGAACGGTTGCCGCTTTGCATAGTGAACATGGTGTCAAATAGTGGATTACGGCTGAGATCTCTCCGAATGGCCAACTTCTCCACCAGCTCTTCGAACGGATAGTCCTGATTCTCAAATGCGGCAAGCGCCCGCTCCTTCACGTCTCGCACGAAGGCCGCAAACGTCTGCTCCCCGGATGGATAATTCCGCATCGCCAACGTGCCGACGAACATTCCGATGAGCGGTTCCAGATCCGCATGGAGTCGTCCTGCGATCGGCGTGCCGACAACGACGTCCTCCTGACCCGTATACTTGGATAGGAGCGCCGTATAAGCCGCCAGCAGTACCATATACATCGTGGCCCCGGTTTCTGTGGCAATCAACCGCAATCTGCCTGTCACCTCACGGCCTATATCGAAAGAAACGGCATCTCCTTCAAAGCTCTGTACCGCCGGCCGTGCATAATCCGTTTGCAGATCCAGCACGGGAATCTCACCTGCAAACGTCTCCAGCCAGAACTTTTCCTGCCTTTGCATGGCTTCGCTCTGGGCGAGCGCCTGCTGCCATACCGCATAATCTTTGTACTGTATCCGCAGCTCCGGCAAGCTTTCTCCTTCATACAAACGGGCAAATTCTTGTACCAAGACATTCATGGATACACCGTCTGAAATAATATGGTGCATATCGAACAGCAGAAGATGGCTGTCTTCGGACAATTGCATAAGACCTACACGCAGTAATGGCGCTTGCCCCAAGTCAAACGGCCTTAAAAAGGCATCGGCTCGTCGCCGGGCGATCTCTTGTTCATTTGGCAACTGGCCGCTTCCCGAGAGAGCCTCCTTCGGTAGATGTTCTTCGACCTCTACCATAAACGTGATCTGCTCATGCACACGCTGCACTGGTTCCCCTTCTACCATTTCGAACGAAGTTCGCAGCGATTCATGCCGGGCAATCAACCCTCTAAACGCTCGTTCCAACCGCTCCACATCAAGCGTCCCTTTTATATTGTATGCCCCTGGCATGTTGTAGCTGAGTGCTGCCCCTTCCAATTGATTCAGAATATACAGTCGCTTTTGTGCCGAAGAGACCGGGTAATACTCTCTCGTCTCCACTCGCTCTATCGAGGCGTGCATTTGACGTTCCATTCCTACTATAGTCTGTGCCAACTGCTCTAGCGTCGGAGTTTGAAAGATAACCCGCAGCGGCACGTTGACATTCAGCTCCTTGTGCATCTGTGCCACAAGCGTCGATGCCTTCAACGAATGGCCGCCGAGATCAAAGAAGTTATCCTTTATGCCTATCCGTTCGATGCCGAGCACCTTTTTCCACAACTCCGACAGCCGCATTTCCAACTCTGTTCGCGGCGCCACGTACTCCACACCGGACGCAGTATCCGGTGCTGGCAGTGACTGACGATTAATCTTCCCGTTTGGAGTCAGCGGCATTTTCTCCAACTGCATGAAGAACGACGGAATCATATAACTCGGCAAGTGCCGGCCCATGAATCGGCGCAGCTCCGCTACATCCAGCGCCCCTTCCGCTACAACGTAGGCACACAGCTGCAGATCGCCGGAACCGCTCTTGCGTGCCAACACAATTGCTTCTTTCACTCGATCATGCCGCTGCAATCGGGCCTCAATTTCACCCAGTTCGATCCGGTAACCGCGGATTTTCACTTGGTGGTCAATCCGGCCTACATATTCCAGATTCCCATCAGGCAGCCAGCGTACCAAATCACCGGTTCTGTACACTCGCTCACCCGATGCGAATGGATGCTTTATAAATTTCTCCTTCGTCAGCTCCGGCTGTGTCAAATAGCCCCTCGCCAAGCCGTCCCCTGCAATGCAAAGCTCTCCCGGAACTCCAATTGGCTGCAATTGTCCCGTACTGCTAAGGACATAGACCTGAGTATTCGCAAGCGGCTTGCCGATAGGCACATCATAAGCATCGACAGGTAACGTTTGAACCGGATAATAAGTAGAAAATACTGTTGCTTCCGTCGGACCGTATACATGAATAATCCGATCCTCGCCCGCTGCTTGCAAAGCTCTTTGCACATGGGGAACGGATACTTTTTCTCCGCCGAACAGCACTTTTCTTACTTTGCTAAAAATAGACGGCTCCTGCTCCGTCACCAAATTGAACAAAGCCGTGGTGATGAAAAAGACAGTGATGCCTTCCTGCTCCAACATTTCAACGAGACGACTGACGTCAAGCAGCGTCTCTTTATCGGCCATGACTAAGCGCGCTCCGTTCAGCAAGGCGCCGAAAATATCAAATGTGGATCCGTCAAAAGCGTAATTGGACAACTGTAAAATTCGGTCTTCGGCAGTGATGTCAATATAATTGGTTTGAATTACAACTTTGGTAATATTGGCATGTGTGGTCAACGTGCCTTTAGGCTTACCCGTCGAGCCTGAAGTGTACATCACGTAGGCCAAGTTATCCGACCTGCACAACGAATCCGGATTTGCAGAATGGACAGCATACGTGGCTGGATCATGCAAATCCAATACCACACCTGTGAAATGATTGCCGATTTGTTGGACAAAAGGCTCCTGCGTTAGAAGCCATTCTGTGCCGCTGTCCTTCAACATATAGTCGATTCGTTCTTCCGGGTACTCCGGATCGATCGGTAAATAAGCTCCTCCGGCTTTTAACACGCCCATAATGCCCACTACCATTTCCAAGGATCGATCCACCATGATTGCCACAATGGTTTCCGGCTTTATCCCTCGATTCTTAAGCGTCCACGCGAGCCTATTTGCCCGTTCGTTCAGCTCACGATACGACATTCGCCGTTCCCCTAACACGACCGCCAGTTGCTCCGGTGTCTTCTCCACCTGCTCCTCAAACAGTTCCTGAATAGTCTTCTCCTTTGGATAGGCAGAACGCGTATCATTGAATTGTTCCAAAATTTGCTGTCTTTCCTGGCCCAGCAAAATCTCAATTTCCCCCAGCGATCGAGCCGGCTGCTCCACCACGGCTTGCAGCAGGCACTTGAAGTGTCTGGCCATACGCTCCGCTGTTTCTTTGTGGAACAAGGCTGTGCAGTACTGCAAACCAAACCTAAGGTCGCCTTCTGCTTCGACAGCATTTAACGTTAAATCAAATTTGGCTGCTGCTTGTTCTGCACCGTACGGAACGATTTCGAGCGAGTGTATAGGAACTCCCATCTGATCCGCATTTTGCATGACAAACATCGTATCAAACAGCGGATTGCGACTTAAATCTTTTTGCACATCCAGTTTTTCTACCAGATCTTCGAATGGATAATCCTGATGCTCGAACGCTTTGAGCGCACCTTCTTTAACGTCCTGCACAAATTCCATAAACGGCTTATCTGACG
>NZ_JMDX01000280.1:0-6672 GCF_000935845.1 Paenibacillus sp. E194 | reverse complement strand
GGAACCATTATTTGTCTGGATTTGAAGAGACGACAGAACTTCCTCATAGCAAGGGGCGCAGACATTCTGGTCAATATGAAGCAGGTCAGGTTCAGATCGATCTAGGCACAAGCCTGAGCCTCGCTCTCAATCAAGTTGCAACGCAGCATCAAGTGACACTGAATACATTGCTGCAGGCATCATGGGGAATATTGCTCCAGAAATACAACAGAACTTCAGATATTGTATTCGGCAGTGTTGTATCTGGCAGACCGGCAGAACTAGTCGGAATCGAAGAGATGATTGGCTTATTCATTAATACGATTCCCGTGCGCGTGAGCAGTCAGGCCCATGAGAGATTTATAGAA
The DNA here is from genome assembly GCF_000935845.1 of Paenibacillus sp. E194. Taxonomy (NCBI): domain Bacteria; kingdom Bacillati; phylum Bacillota; class Bacilli; order Caryophanales; family Paenibacillaceae; genus Paenibacillus; species Paenibacillus sp. E194. The sequence goes on along the minus strand of NZ_JMDX01000280.1, from coordinate 6,325 downwards.
GTAATGATGCGAATGCAAGACGATGCATTGTCATCTGCCAAGCATGACTACTATCCGTTGTATGAAATTCAAGCACAATGCACGCTGAAGCAGGATCTCATTAATCACATCATGGTACTTGAAAACTACCCGATGGAGCAGCAGCTCGATCAGTTTAACAGTTCGGACGGCAGTGGACTGAAGCTGACAGACGTAACCGTATCAGAACAAACGAATTTCGATCTGAACCTCATCATCATTCCTGGCGACAATATCGTCATTCGCTTCGATTTTAATAAACAAGCACTCGCAGAAGCGGATATGAACGTGTTGAAGGAGCATCTGTTGCATGTACTGGAACAAGTTGCATCGAATCCGCGGATATCCATAGGAGAGCTGCAGCTGGCGACGGATGAAGAGCGTGCCGTAATGATGAGCGAATTTAATGATACGTTCGTGGCTTATCCGCGCGAGAAGTCGATCCACAGATTGTTCGAGGAGCGAGCTGAACAAGAGCCAGACGCGCTAGCCGTCGTGTTTGGAAATGATCAGATGACCTACGGAGCGTTGAATGCCGCAGCCAACCGAATGGCTTGGAGACTCCGGTATGCTGGAGTGACGAGCGGTGAACTGGTTGGCATCTGCGCGGATCGCTCGCTGGAAATGGTCGTCGGCTTGCTGGCAATTATGAAGGCCGGTGGGGCTTATGTACCGATCGACCCAGCTTACCCTCAAGAGCGGATTAGCGCAATGCTTGAAGATACATCCATTGCGACGATGGTTACGCAGAGGCATCTGTGCAGCTTATGGCCTGAACATCTCAACGTGATTGCGCTGGATGATAACGAGACAGACGTAAGTAATTCAATGGAAGATGTAGAAAGTAACTTGCCTATTGATGGGGCGGGAGACGATTTGGCATACATCATCTATACGTCTGGGTCTACGGGAACGCCGAAAGGGGTCTGCGTAACGCACCGCGGAGTCGTCAGGCTCGTATGCGCCGCGACGTATGTCGAGATCAACAGCTCGGATGTCTTCTTGCAAGGTTCCACAATCTCGTTCGATGCTGCAACCTTTGAAATATGGGGCAGTCTGCTGAATGGGGCTGCGCTGGCCATCCTGCCTCCTGGCAATGTGTCGCTTACAGATTGGAGCGAAGCGATTCAGCGTCATCGGGTGACGACGTTGTGGATGACAGCTGGTTTGTTCCAGGTCATGGTTGAACAGCAAATTGAGGGCTTCTACGGAGTCAAGCAGCTCCTGGTAGGTGGAGATGTTGTATCTCCTACACACGTGCGCAAAGTAATGGAGAAGCATAACGGTATTAGGGTGATTAATGGCTACGGGCCGACGGAAAATACAACCTTCACCTGCTGCCATACCATTACGGCTGCTGATTTGGATCGAGGCTCAATTCCGATTGGCCAACCGATTGGCAATACGCGAGTGTATATGCTGGATGAAGCTGGGAACGTTCTTCCCGTTGGCGTATGCGGCGAGCTGTATGCGGGTGGAGATGGTTTGGCACGAGGATACTTGAATCGTCCGGAATTGACGGCAGAGAAATTCGTGAATGATCCATTTATCCCAGGCGAACGCTTGTATCGGACAGGTGATTTGGCGAGATGGCTGCCGGACGGTTCGATCGAATTTATCGGGCGCTGCGACGAACAAGTGAAGATTCGCGGTTACCGGATTGAACCAGGTGAGGTTTTAGCCTATCTTCTGAGGATCGATGAAGTAGGTGAGGCGGCTGTAATCGCGCGGGAGGATTCGAGTGGACAGAAGGAGCTATGTGCCTATTTCACAGCGAAAGTTGAGCTATCGGCTAGTGGACTAAGGGAGACACTGGCTCGTGAACTGCCAGCTTACATGATCCCATCGCATTTTATTCAGATCGAAGAACTTCCTTTGACACCTAACGGCAAGGTGGATCGCAGAGCCCTGCCTCTACCAGAGGAAGGGCTGCGTATGAACTTGAAGATCCAACCGCGTACGGAACTGGAAGCTAAGCTTGCACTCATCTGGCAAGATGTGCTTGGTCTCGAGAACGTAGGCGTTACAGATTCATTCTTTGAACTGGGTGGACACTCCTTGCGCGCGACCACCCTCGTTAGCAAGGTACATCGGGAGTTGAATATAGCGCTGCCGCTGCAGGATGTATTCCGCTACCCGACGATTGAACAAATGTCTCTCGCCATACAGGGGATGCAGAAGGAAAGCTTTGCTTCCATACCTCGGGTGGAAGACCGAGATTGGTACCCGGTATCTTCCGCGCAGAAGCGGCTGTTCGTTCTTCATCAGATGGAGGGCGCAGAACTGTCCTACAATATGCCGGGCGTCATGGCGATTGAAGGCAAGCTCCATCGCGATCGCTTGGAAGCAGCATTCCGCGGCTTGATTGCAAGACATGAAGTGCTGCGTACCGGGTTCGAAATGCACAACGGGGAACCTATGCAGCGAATTTACAGCGATGTAGAATTTACTGTCGAGCATGGGATAGTTGGAGCTGCATCGGAAGCGGAGTCAGTCATTCGCTCGTTCGTACGGGCGTTCCAATTGAATAAGCCCCCGCTGCTTCGGGTCGGACTGATCGAAGTGGACGCGGATCGGCACCTGTTGCTGTTCGATATGCATCATATCATTTCGGACGGGGCATCCATGGGTATATTGCTAGATGAATTCGTTGCACTGTATAGCGGCGAAGAATTGCCTGAACTGCGTCTTCAGTACAAGGATTATGCTTCATGGCAGCAATCGGAAGATTACTTGTCAAGGATGGAAGAACAGAAAGCGTATTGGCTGGAGACATTGCGAGGCGAGCTTCCAGTTCTGCAGCTTCCAGTGGATTACACTCGGCCTGCATTCCGCAGCTTTGCAGGAAGCACGCTGGAATTCATCGTTCCTGCCGACAAGGCAGACCAGCTTAAGCAGCTTGGAGCAGGTTCGGATGCCACAATGTACATGGTGCTGCTGGCGTTGTATACGGCCTTGCTTCACAAATATACCGGACAAGAAGACGTCATCGTGGGGATGCCGATAGCCGGTAGAACGCATGCAGACATCGAGCCGCTTATCGGTATGTTCGTCAATACACTTCCGCTTCGCCATTATCCGGCTGGAGAGAAGACGTTCCGCTCCTTCCTGGAGGAGGTTCGGCAGTCCACACTACAAGCGTACGAACATCAGGAATACCCGTTCGAAGAGCTTGTTGATCATATTCAACCGACAAGAGATGTAAGCCGTAATCCAATATTCGATACTGTGCTCGTACTTCAAAATACGGAAAAAGGAGCATGGTCCATCGATGGACTTGCCGTGACACCGAATCCGATTGAGCATGCCGTTGCTAAGTTCGACCTAACACTTCATGTCGAAGAAGGAGTCGATGGCCTGGCGTGCAGCATTGAATATGCAACAGCTCTGTACCATCGAGAAACGATCGAACGGCTGGCATGCCATTTCAATCAATTGCTGGAAGCAGTCATAAGCAATCCCGAAGCTCGGTTGGATCAGCTTGGCATCATAACGGAGACTGAGAAGCAGCAATTGTTTGCAGAGTTCAACGATACGTCAGCGGATTATCCGCGTGATAAGACGATTCACCGACTGTTCGAGGAACAGGTCGAACGAACGCCTGATGCGATTGCTGTAACGGGATCAGACGGATTCTTGACTTACCAGGAGCTGAATGAACGGGCTAACAGCTTGGCATGGGTACTGCGTGCAGAAGGCATCGGGGCAGACAAGCTGGTAGGCATCATGGCTGAGCGTACGACGGATATGCTTGTGGGGCTAATCGCCATACTCAAGGCCGGAGGAGCTTACGTGCCAATCGACCCGGAATATCCAGAAGAGCGCATCAGTTACATGCTGAGCGATTCCGGAGCAGATATTTTGCTATTGCCTCGCCATCTGCGGGAGCAAGTCGCCTACGAAGGCACCGTGTTGTTCCTTGATGACGAGCAGACATACAGCGGGGATAAGTCCAATCCGCCATCGGTCAACAAGCCTTCCGATCTGGCTTATGTCATCTATACATCGGGAACGACTGGCAAGCCGAAGGGTACATTGATTGAACATAAGAACGTCGTGCGGCTGTTGTTCAATAGCAGAAATCTGTTCGACTTCCGTTCAACGGATACATGGACGCTGTTTCACTCCTTCTGCTTCGACTTCTCGGTATGGGAAATGTACGGCGCCTTACTATACGGAGGAAGATTGGTGGTTGTACCGCAGCTTACAGCCAAGAACCCTGCCATGTTCCTGCAGCTGCTGGCTGAAGAACGGGTAACGATTTTGAATCAGACACCGACCTACTTCTATCAATTAATTCGGGAAGCACTTGCAGATGGAAGTCCTGAATTGAACATTCGAATGGTGATCTTCGGCGGAGAAGCGCTGAGTCCGCAGCTGCTTAAGGACTGGAGAGCGAAATATCCGCGCACGCAATTGATTAATATGTACGGGATTACCGAGACTACGGTTCATGTCACGTACAAAGAGATCACGGAAACCGAGATCGAGCAGGCAAGAAGCAATATCGGATTCCCAATCCCGACCTTGCGTATCTATATTCTGGATGAGAATCGAAATTGCGTGCCGATAGGCGTGGCCGGGGAAATGTTCGTCGCAGGAGAAGGGCTTGCACGCGGGTATTTGAATCGCCCTGAGTTGACTGAAGACAGATTCGTTGACAATCCATTCGAACCGGGCAGCAAGATGTACAAGACAGGCGACTTGGCGAAGTGGCTGCCTGACGGCAACATTGAATACCTAGGCCGGATTGATCATCAAGTAAAAATTCGCGGGTATCGGATCGAGCTAGGCGAGGTAGAAGCCCAAGTAACGAAGGTAGAATCGGTTCGTGAAGCCATTGTTATTGCACGAGAGGAGAACGGCGAAAAGCTGTTGTGTGCTTACTTCGTGGCAGATCGACAACTGACCGTAGGGGAAATGAGAACCGAATTGGCGCAGGAGCTGCCAGCTTACATGATTCCATCCTACTTCGTGCAGTTGGAGCGGATGCCGCTTACCTCCAACGGGAAGGTTGACCGCAAGGCGCTGCCTGCACCGGAAGGCAGCATCAACACGGGCAAGGAATACGTAGCGCCGCGTACATCAATGGAAGCTAGCTTAGTTCGCATGTGGGAGGAACTGCTCGGGATTGAGCAGGTCGGCGTAACAGACAATTTCTTCGAGCTAGGCGGACATTCCTTGCGCGCAACTGCGCTGGTTAACAGGGTGCACCAAGAGATGAATATTCAGTTGCCACTGCGTGATGTGTTCCGTTTCTCTACGATTGAAGAACTGGCAGCTGCCATGTCTGAGATGGCAGAGGAATCCTATTCTTCGATTCCGGTTGCTGAAGTTCAGGAACATTATCCGGTATCTTCCGCTCAGAAGCGGCTGTATATCCTTCACCAAATTGAAGGGGCAGAGCAGGGCTATAACATGCCTGGCATTATGCTGATCGAAGGCGAGTTGGATCGAAGCAGGTTCGAGGCTGCATTCCGTAAATTGATCGCGCGTCACGATATATTGCGCACTGGCTTCGAGCTCGTGAAGGGAGAAGCTGTACAGCGGATACACGATACCGTGGATTTCGCGATTGAATATCGGAAAGTCGAAGAACAAGAGGTTCAGCAGCAAGTAAAACAGTTCATTCGCACTTTCGAGCTTGATAAGCCGCCGCTGCTTCGTGTCGGGTTGATCGAGATTGCGGAAGCAAAGGAACAGCATGTGCTTCTGTTCGATATGCATCATATTATTTCCGACGGCGTATCGATCGGTATCGTGCTGCAGGAAATCATGCGGCACTATCACGGGGAAGAGGTACCGACGCTTCATATTCAATATAAGGATTATGCGGCATGGCAGCAATCAGAGGCCCAGAAGGAACAGTTGAAGCATGAGCAAGCATATTGGCTTGACCAATTCCAAGGGGAATTGCCGATATTGGAGCTGCCAACAGACTATGCTCGGCCGGCCATTCAGCAATACGATGGCCTCACGCTGCCATTTAGAATCGATAAGGACGTGGCAGATGGCTTGAACCGAATTGCCGCTGACACCGGAACGACATTGTACATGGTGCTCCTAGCTGCTTATACCATCATGCTTCACAAGTATACGGGCCAAGAAGACATCGTGGTCGGAACACCGATTGCCGGCAGAACACATGAAGAGCTGCAGCCGTTAATTGGTATGTTCGTCAATACACTTGCCATTCGTGCTTATCCGGAAGGTGCTAAGGCATTCCGTTCCTATCTGGATGAGATTAGAAGCACAATGTTGGGGGCCTACGAGCATCAACAGTATCCATTTGAGGAATTGGTGGAAG
>NZ_JMDX01000279.1:0-6680 GCF_000935845.1 Paenibacillus sp. E194 | reverse complement strand
TTCTTCTTATCATCGCTCTTCGTAATTGATCTACCTTTATTTATCCAACAGCCCGCGATGCATGGCCTTCCACACAAGCTGCGAGAACAGACTGTTCGACCAAGCGAACCATGGACGTGTAAATACATTCGGATCATCCGCGAGGAAGCCCTCATGCATGAAGCCTGTATCCGCATCTGTTGCTTCCAGCATATCAATCATAGCGAGCATTTCTTCATCGCTTGCTGCCGTTAATCCTTGCATGGACAACGCCATGTGCCATACATAGCCGTCTGGCGTATGTGGGCTGCCGATTCCTTTTGCAACCTTGCCTTCGAAGTAGTACGGATTTTCTTTGCTCAAAATAAACTTACGTGTATTTTCATAAATCGGATCACTTGCGTCCGCATATCCAATATAAGGGATGGACAGCAAGCTTGGCGTCCCTGCATCATCCAAGAGGCAGTAGTTGCCGAAGCCATCTGTTTCATACACATAAATCTTGCCGTATGTCGGATGGTTGTGAACCCCGTACAATTGGATGCCGTGATTGATTTCCTCTTCCAGCTTCGCCATTTCGCTAACGAACTCTTCGTCACGGAAGCCGTATTTTGCAATTTCCTGCATTTGACGCAAGCTGACAACCGCGAACATATTAGAAGGAATGCTATAGTGGAAGTCGCATGCATCATCACTTGGACGGAATCCGGACCAAGTCATTCCTGTGTAATTCACAGGCATTCCCTTGCCGTCATTGCGAATCGTATCAATCGCTGGACAGTTCACACGTGTGAAGCGGTATTGCGATTGCTCGAAGTGATGCTGTTCTGTCTTCCAAACGTCCACAATTTTGCGCATAGCGGATTTGAAGTTCGTATCGAAAATATCGGTACGTCCTGTCTCTTTCCAATACATATATGCAAGGCGAATCGAGAAGCACATCGAATCCAGCTCATACTTGCGTTCCCATACCCATGGGGACATCTCGGTCTGGTCATTCGCATCCCAGTGCCAGTCATTCGCAGTCTCGTTGAACGCGTTTGCATATGGGTCAATATTAATATAGAACATGTGACGCTTGATCAAACCACCGATAATGCGCTGCAAGTCCTTGTCATCCTTCGCGAAAGGAACGTAATGAATCACCTGTTCCACCGAGTCGCGCAGCCACATTGCGGGAATATCTCCAGTCAAGACGAATGTTGTCCCGTCATCCAGCAATTTAGTCGTTGTTTCCAACGTGTTCGGGAAGCAGTTCTTGAACAGCTTCAACAACTTAGGACGATGCGCCAGCTTCTGTTCCGCTTCTTCCATAACGCGGACGACTGCTTTTGGCAAGTCAAATGCAGGTACATCGATTTTAGGCAAACGAAATTGTTCCATGTTATTATCCTCCACCTGTTCTCCACATGATGTAATTATCTCTCTTGTCACACTTCGGCAGGCCCGTTGTGAGCTTGTCCCCCGTGGCTCCTTACAGTGTACATGCAAACGCTTCATCTTACTAGACAGATCGAGAAACTTTATCATGTTGCACAAAAATGTTCCACATCAAGATAGCAAATGAGTTCCCATTTCATACTCACAAAGGATTGACATTCCTCTTTATTTCAGGTGAACTGGTAGATAGGCATCTCAATTGCGGCAGCTTCTCATGCAGCTGCATAAGAGATGCTCCGTAACGAGGAGGGGAACAATGCCCAACGTATGGACGCATTTACTATTCGGCCAAGAGGCGCTTGACGACGCTGGCATCGCCCATTGGATATCGCCCGACTCCCAGAAACGCATGTTCAATATGGGGTGCCAGGGGCCTGATTTTCTATTCTATCATCAATTTCTGCCATGGCAGCGCAATAAAGTAATGAACGAGCTTGGAAGCGCCATGCACAATAAGCAATGCGGTCCATTTCTGCTCGACTTGATCGATTCTGCACCCAAGGGAGATATGCTATCTCGCGTATACGCCCTCGGATTTCTGCTGCATCATATCCTTGATCGGAACATGCATCCTTATGTATTTGTGCGTTCAGGATTCCGCAAATGGGATCACCAGCGGTTCGAGGTGTTGATGGATACCCACGTGCTGCGCGCCAAGCGCAATATCGCGACATGGAATACACCGGTATGGAAAGAAATCGATACGGGCGGACAGTTCCCGAAAGCAATGGTCAGTGCACTGCATGCCTTAACGGGCCGATACTACCCTGAGCTGTCCAAGCGAGTGGATACACGCTATTGGAACGACGCCAATCGTGCTATGGTGCGCGCACAGAAGCTATTCCATGACCCGTCTGGGATGAAGCAGCTTCTGACATGTAAACAAATCGAACCGTTTGTTTACAAGCGGACACCACCAGCCTATGATGTGTTGAATGAAGCACGAAGACCATGGCCAGATCCGACGGGCACAGGAGAAATTCGATCCACGAGTATATGGGATATGTGGGAAGAAGCCCGTGAAGATGCGGCGCGTGCTGTATCGGCTGCCGCCGCCTACTGGAACATCAAGGAGGAAGCGAATCAAGATCCGCGTTCAGTTGCTAACGCGTACGAGAGTCTTCGATCAGCAATTGGCAACCGATCTTATGAGACTGGCCTTCCCCTGGAGCAGGATCGACCTATCATCATCGAAGACCCAATTTGGGATACGTAAATAACAAGGCTCTCTGAAGCAGAACAGCGATGTCCTCTGCCTCAGAGAGCCTTTTCCATTCGTTACCGTGATTGCGTAACATTCGCGACAATGACAAGATCCCGCTTGAAACGCTTGCGAAATGCCGTGCGAACCGCATAGGCTTCCGATACTTCAAGCAGCGGTGGTGTCGAGGCACGCACGTGAAATACGACCTCCTGCTCTTCAATATCACAGGCCACCAATTCTACATCTGAGGCTGCTCCGCGATTGAAGCTTATCGCAAGCCGCAGCAATAGGCTAAGTGTACGCACACCTTCTTTGTCTCCGGGAAGGAATAGCGCCTCATATTCACTCCATGCTTCGCCTGCCTTCAGCTTTTGATCAGCTGAGGCGATGAACGCACTTAGCACGAGCTCGCGAGGAGTCAGACCGTACAAGTCTGAATGGAGCAGCATATATAGCGCATGCCGCTCTCGTTCAAGCGGAGAGATGACGACTCCACAATCATGCAGCATCGCGCTCGTATGCATGATCTGCGACCAGTCCCCTCCCAGTTCCATCAGGGCTCCCATATCTTCCACCAGTCGATTGAATAGGACACGGACTCGCTTGGCATGATCTCGCTGCAACCGAAACCGCCGCATCATATTCGTGATGGACAAAGACAGAGGATCATCGATCATCAGCCCTTCCCCCTGGAGCAAATCGAATAGAACACCTTCCCGAACACCCTTGGCGCTTACCGTCAATATAGGCATATCCAAGCGTTCCATCACATACGTAATGAACGTAAAGGCTCCCATAAAGATGTCCGCTCGATCCTTGGATAACCCTTGAATCTTCTCTCTTTCCTCCAGCGACAACGGTCTTAGCTTCTCATGCCACTGTTCGACGTGCTCGCGGCTCAGCACGTAATGATGGAGCGAAGCAAGTGGAACCTTAGCCTGAGCCTTATCCATCTTCGCAATCGTCCGTATCGTTCCGCCCACACCAATAAGCGGATATCCCTCTGCTTGCTGCAGCCACTCAATCTGCCCGAGAAGCTTCCCCATATCGGCAGCAAGCCGCTGCCCCTCCTCTACTTCAAGCGCCTCTCTGACATTATATTGGCCTGCCAGCGTTAGCGCTCCAACCGGAATGCTGATGCTCTCCTTCAAGATCCGATCCTGAATGAGCACCATCTCCAAAGAGCCGCCTCCGATGTCGACCAACAGCGCATCCTTGACATTCATGGTCGATACGACTGCAAGATAGTCCAAATAAGCCTCCGACTCTCCGCTTATTACTCGCACAGACAATTGTGTTGCACCTAGAATGCGGCTTAGGATTAATGCCCGGTTCGTCGCTTTGCGCAGTGCAGCCGTGGCAACCACGATAATCTCACATGACTCATAACGGCTGCACAACTGCTTAAATAATAGGAGCGTTGAAATTAATTTATCAATTTTATATTCCGGAATCGCTCCATCTTCATCGTACTCATCACCAAGACGAACGACTTCCTTCCATTGATCTACAATTTGAAATGTCAGATCCTCGCGAATTTCCGCAATCATAAGACGTACCGAATTTGAACCGATATCTATAATGCCCAGATGGCGATTCTGTGTCGGAACCTTGGCTTCTAGCGGCTTCTTAGGTCGCATCATATGGCATACTCTCCTTCCTTACTCATCGCAATACGTTATGTGCACAGCATCCAGATCCACCCACGTCCGCGAAGAACAGCCTGCTGAGCTTATCATTGCTTACATTCCAAAAAAAAGAGTGACATCTCTTGAAATGCTTGCAATATCTTTTCATTTTGCCATGCTCTGTATGAAAACTCCATCCGAAAGCGCGGAACATAATGTTAATCTTTTGTAAATCTATGACCTGTACCTGTCAAATCCATTACTCTAGCAGTAGACAGCAATGCCCAGTCTATTGGAAGCAGTATTCACACCATAAGCTGTGTTCATTCCTGCCCGTAAATCGCGAGCGATATAGGTATGAAGGCATACATGCCGTCTATTTCATTCACTTGTAACGAAAGACAGGGGATATTATGGACAAACCGCTTATTGCCGCAGGCATCGACATTGGTTCGAATGCAATTAAAATGCTTATTGCCGAGCTTGCCGGACCAGGGCAGCTTCGCATTCTTGAGGATGTTAAGCTTACATCCCCGATCGGCGACGACACCTTCACCCATGGTCAGATCCATTCTAAAGCCACGTTCGAAGTATGCCGCGCGATGAAGCAAATGTCGCAGCTCATGAAAGATTACAAAGTGAAAACGTATCGCGCCTGTGCGACGAGCGGGGTTAGAGAGGCAAGCAATCGCGGGTACTTTCTAGATAACCTTCGCCGTTACACGGACATGGACATCGAGCTGGTTGATAGCTCTGTCGAACGATATTTGACCTATATCGGACTGAATATCGGCGTTGAACAAATGCCGCAGCTGCGTGAGGAAGGACTGCTGGTCGTCGAAATTGGCAGCGCCGGTGTCCAGCTAAGCGTATATGCATCTGGAAAATTGCAATTTTCCGAATATGTTCGCATCGGTATCTTGAAGCTGAAGGAAGTGCTTGATTCCTTGCGGGGCGAGTCGCTGCATTATTCCAATGTTCTTCAGCAATATATTGAAAGTCAACTGGACATGCTGCGTCGCCGTATGTCTTCCTATACCATCAAGCATCTGATTGTCCTCGGCGGAGAAGCCTCCACCTTGGCGCACAAATACGGAGAGCGAGGGACAAGCTCAGTCGGAAGCTTACCACTGCGATCTATCGCAAGAACGACGCTCCAGCGCCATATGTTCGAATGGATGCAAGCAGGCACTGCAGAGCTATCGCACAAATTCCATATTGATGAAGAACGCGCCTCTCAGCTAGTCCCAACAGCTATTATTATGTCAGAGCTGCTCAAAGGAACGGCTGCAGAGCGACTGCTTCTGCCGGATGTCTCCTTACGGCACGGAGTCCTTCACGAAATGTCACTCTCAGCACATGATCAGTCAGCTGCGCTGCAAGCGTTGTATATCGAAGATATGACGGCGTCCGCCTTCCATGCTGCCGAACGCGTTCAGCTTGATATGGAGCACTCCAGACAGGTTCGAAGACTTGCTAAAAAGCTCTTTGATCGCTTGAACAGCTTATTTCGCATGGATCCATCTCGCAAACTATGCTTGGAGCTGGCTGCTATCTTGCATGATATCGGCAAGACCATATCCCAGGAGGGCCATGCTGCCAATTCATATCATATGATTAAAGCGATGGACTGGCTAGGTCTGTCTGAGAAGGACAAGGAGCTTGTCGCAAGTATGGCATTATACCATCCGCGCAGTGCTCAAGTGCCTCTAAGACCGGATATGAGTGAACAGGAGCAGTTGGTACTGTCCAAGCTCACCTCTATCCTCAAGCTGGCCGATGCGCTCGATATTGCCCACCTGCAGAAAGTTAAAGATTTCACCATCCATATTAAAAAAGGCACTTACATTACGTTGATTCCTACCTATGAGGGTAGCTTGGAGTTGGAACGGTGGGCCTTCCAACATGAAAGCTCATTCTTCGAGCAAGTGAGCGGATATCCTATCCTACTGAAAGGATAGCATCCCTCTCATCTCCCCCAATGACCATGTCATGCTGAGCTACAATCGTTCATTGTGTAAAAAAGGAGAGGTTTCATGATGGCTCGAACATTTATTAACCGCGAATGGAGCCTATTGGCTTTTCATCGAAGAGTTCTTGAAGAAGCATATGACAAAACGAACCCGTTGTTAGAAAGGCTGAAGTTCCTAGCCATAAGCAGCTCCAATATGGACGAATTGTTCATGGTGCGTGCTGCGTCCGTCATTGATCAAATGATCGCAGGTTACGACAAACGCGACCGATCAGGCTGCACACCACATGATACGCTCGAAGGCATCAAGTCTGGTGCCGCCACAATGGTCGAGAAGCAAGCCTACATATACGGTCAGCTTCGGAGGAAGCTGCGCCAGCACAACATTGTAATCAAGCGACCGCATCGATTGTCGATGAATGAGAAGCACTATCTTCGCAGCTACTTTATGGAGCAG
>NZ_JMDX01000278.1:0-6702 GCF_000935845.1 Paenibacillus sp. E194 | reverse complement strand
AAGAACTTCTCAGTATCTCTATCTTTGAAGGGGTGAGGGTGTGCGCTTATAGGAGAAAATCTTATCTGCAGCATTCAGTTATATAGGTGTCACCACCTCTTGATCAACCATGGTAAAGTAAACTACTAATATATTTCTCTCTGATGCAGAGAAAACAAGGATATTTTAAACCTGTGATTTGGATAAGAAAATGTACCCTGAAAATTGAGGGTTGCTAAAATGGTTCTTTAATTTACTATTAAAAAATAGGTGGCTTATTGATGGATACTACATATGTTAGAGCAAGATTATTCACATCCTCTGCACTTTTCTTATTATTTTCATTTATCTTAGGTATAGTGTTTTTTTTAGTTCAGGCACTATTTGGTTATGATCCAACATACAGGGAATATATGCCTTTGGTTTCACTTTTATATTTAGGTTCAGTTTTTTTGCTGACTTATTATTCAGTGAAGCAATATTCAAAGGAGAGTCAATTTATCTTTTTTATAGCGTGCCTATCTTTCTTTATTAGACTAGTTTGGATTTTAACAATCGATACCCAGCCTATGTCAGATTTCCAAATGATGTATGATTCAGCAATAAAAATGGCTAATGGGGATTTTTCTTATAATAATGATGGATATTTTTTATCATGGACTTACCAACTCGGTTTTACCATGTATCAGGCATTAATTATAAAAATCTTTGGTTCACACTTAATTATATTAAAATTTTTAAACGTCCTTTTTTGTACTGGAACCACAGTATTAATTTATAAGATAGCATTGCAACTCTTCAATGATTTTTCGGCCAAATTTTCAAGTATAACATTCTGTTTCTTTATACCTAATATAATAATGAGTTCTGTTTTATCCAATCAGCACTTGGCAACTTTCCTTTTCTATCTTGGTTTCTATTTAATTATTGAAAAACTCGAACCAAGCAAAAAAACGAGTATCATCGCCGGAGCAATTATTTCGGTAGCAAATCTTATGCGCCCCCTTGGAAGCATGATCATATTATGCATAATAATATATTATTTTTTCTATTCTTATTGAAAAAACAGACCTTTAAATCGTCCGCGAAATTTTTAGGCGTTTTTATATTCACATATTTCACGGTTTTTTATTTAATAAGCTTTTTTGCAGTTGGAACAGGGATTTCATCCAGTCATCTTGTTAATCATAATCCATCTTGGAAATTTGTACTAGGACTCAACCACGAAACATCAGGCAGATATTCCCAATCAGATTATGATTTTGTGTACAGCTATCCCCTAGGTGAGGAAAGAATTCGCGTGGAGAAAGAATTAATCAGTGCACGCATATCAGATTATAGTAAGTTACCTCACCTATTTTTGAACAAAATAAAGCTTATGTGGGCAGAAAGTAGCGATGCACCTTATTGGAGTATGAGCTCCTTAGGAAAAGAGAAGCTTGCTAATGTGCTTTCTATTTTAGATCATGTTAGTTATTTTGTAATTATGCTCTTATTGCTATTCTCTATTCTATTATTGTTGTTTTCAAGGGATACCAATCATAAAATATTTTTCTTCTTATTACTTATATTGGCATATTTTTCAGTGCATTTAGTTATAGAAATTCAAACTAGATATAGATATTTTATTATGCCAGCCATCATGATCATTCAAGGGTATAGCTGTTACATTTTACTCTTGAAAATAAAAAAAGGTGGTTTTCTTTCTACAATTAAAAGTAGATATAATAATTTTAGACAAAAAACAACTACAGTGAAGTGATAAACAATAAAAGAAATCGCCGTCTCCACAAGAGAAAGACGGCGATTTCTTTTACTAACATTGGACAGCTAAGCAAATATCATTTATTCTCTAATATTTTCCTCATAAATTCCAACAAATCATCTCTTAATTCCGTACGCTGTATCGCATAATGCAATGTTGTCTCAATAAACCCAAGTTTCTCCCCTACATCATGGCGTTGACCTTCAAAATAATAGGCCATAAATCTCTCCCCGACTTAGGTATGGCATCATTCAGCTGAATTTAACCGTGTATACCCACTTCCTGCTGCTCTAGCAACTCTAATATAAAATATACGAGGCCTCAGTATGTAATGCCCATTATTTCCCAATTGGATGGAGCTAGTTCTTTTGAAGGCTCCTCTACGAGCCTTTCAGCTTGAACAATGTCATCTCCTAATATAACTGCAAAAGGTTCATCCCCAATTAATTTACGTGCGAACCATATTGCATGCCCTAGTCCACGTGGTTCTCTCTGTCGAAGTGTATATTCGCCATCTCAGAGGATCTTCTTACTTCTCCTAGTAGTGCCAGTTTATCTTTTTCTAATATGTTGTGTTCCAATTCAAAATTATCTAGCAAAGTGATCTTCTATTGCCCGTTTTCCTTTCCTGTAACAATAATAATATCTTCTATGCCGGAATCAACAGGTTCCTCAACAATATGTTGTATGATACGAGTTCCTAGTCCTGCTGTGCCGCTGGAATAATCGCTTTCCGCATCTTCATTTCAAACCTCCTAGGATTTCAGGATTTTCATTATTTTCACACTTTTCAGAAGGAACATTTATTTCTTTTTTTATTAAATAAAGCGGTCTATTTTTACTTTCATCATATATTCTAGCAATGTATTCGCCTATAATTCCGAGCGAAAGTAACTGAACACCACTAAATAAAGTTATAGCTACCATTATAGATGTCCATCCTGCTTCGGTCGGGACTCCTAAAATTTTCGATAGTAATGAATAAATAAGTACAATAAATGCTAAAATTACAGTAGAAAAACCTAACCTCATAATAAACTTCAGCGGTTTAGATGAAAAAGAGAATATTCCGTCCGAGGCAAATTTAATCATTTTCTTTAAAGGGTATTTTGTTACTCCTGCAAATCTCTCATTTCTGTTGTATTCTACATAAGTTTGATTGAATCCGACCCAACTTATCATACCTCTAATAAATCTATTTTTTTCTGTCATTTTATTAAAAACATATGCCACTTTTTTATCTATTAATCTAAAGTCACCCGTATCTCTAGGAATATCAACATCTGACATATACTTTAAAAACTTATAAAAATACTTTGCTGTTATAAGTTTAAAAAATGTCTCTCCTTCTCTTTTTTTTCTCTTTCCGTATACGACATCGTAACCTTCTTCCCATTTTTTAACCATTGTGAGTATAACTTCTGGTGGATCTTGTAGATCTGCATCAATTATTACAATTGCGTCCCCATTTGCTTTACTGATACCAGCACTCACGGCTGCTTGATGTCCAAAATTTCTTGAAAAGTCAATAACCTTCACACGCTGGTCTGATTGGGCAATTTCCGCTAATATTTCTAGAGTTCTATCTCTACTACCATCATTAACAAATATCAATTCGTATGAATGTTCAGCACTTTCCATTACTCTAGTTAGAGTTAGGTAACATTGTTCAATCACTTCTTCTTCATAATAGGCTGGAACGATTACTGATATTAACTTCAATTTATTGTTCTCCTCCTTGTACGGGTCAAATCAAATATTATTATAGTACTTAGCACAAAAAAGCCAGGTATGTAATTTAATACTGGCGTTAATTTTAGATTAGAGTAATACTGAAGGAAAAAAATTATTCTCTGATGTGCACAAGGCGGAACTACTAGAATATTTTTAATATTCGAAAGATTATACGAATCCACAACATTACTATTATACACGTATTCTAAATGTTGTGCATTATTAGGGGGGTTATATGTCTATACTTATTACAGGTAGAGCAGGTTACATAGGTTCTCATACCGTCCAAGCACTACTCGAGCAAGGGGATTGTCATAGTCGTTGATAACCTTTATACCGGACATCCTGAAGCAGCAAGAACCGTAGAATGATAGAGTGCGATATCCGCGATAAAGAAATACTCACTCAGATTGCTGACGATACCTGATATCTTCCCTTTAAAGGAATAGAGGGATCGACAAACCGAGATAATTCCTAATCAAAGAATCATCTTATTATATTTGATAAAATTTGATATCAATAGAAACACATTTCGCACTAAATAAATACCAAATTATGCAATAATCGTCATTCTGATTGAAAAGAGCATGATAAACAATTGTATGTTCGATATTTTATGCTAAAATTAAGTGTATAATTTGTCAGTAAAGGAGCGTCAAAATTGTCGACTTATGGATATACCGGCTCCAAAGCCACGAAAAACAACGAAGGCTCCAAAGCGCCATGGCTAATGTTTGGAGTCATCATCTTATTCTTACTTTGGTCATCATTTAAAGTTGCACTATTCAACGGACAAATATCAGATCATGAGCAACCGATATATATAGCAGCTGTATTTTCAGGAATACTCGCTATTATTACCGTAGCTATTGGTTGGAAACAACTCAAATGGTCTAGCCATAAAGATACCTTGTCCCTAGCTGTATTCTTATTGCCTTCAAGTTATGCGTTGTCGATGATAAACGCAACTTCGCAATATTTGGCGGAAAACATGCTACTTATCATGCTTATGTACGGAATCTTTTTTGTCGCATCATCTATTATAGCGCAAGATGGTGTCGTAAATCGAATGTTTAATCTAGCGTTGATGATGATTTCTTACATCATCGTCTTCTTTGGATTATTCCATTGGTTAGGAAACGGTTCATTTATTACATTGTTTATAAAGTGGATAGGAGTCCCTTTAACTGAATCAGGTGCATTTGGGAACGCAGTAATGGATGACTCGAATGGTGCTCGTCTTGCTTCAGTCTTCCAATATGCGAATACATATGCAGGATTTCTAATGGCTTTCCTGCTAGCAACTCTATTCTTTATCGGTAAATCGCGTATTTGGTGGGGAAAGTCCGGCCATGCATTTATGTTGGTTCCATTTATTCTATCTATCTTTTTGACTTTATCACGTGGTGGGTTGCTTCTTTTACCCGTTGCCTTTGTAGTAGTATTAATATTCCTAAAACCTTATCGTCAACTAATGTGGTTCATGCACTTAGCTGTTAGTGGAGTCATCACTCTACTCATTCTGAATCCTGTTACTGAGATTGGTTTAAGCGTACAAAAAGAGTTCTCAGCTATTAACTCGTTAAAAGGCTGGGCATATGTTATTCTAGGTTCTGCTCTTGCAGCAGCCATTACTTATGCACTGGAACGTTGGATTTCTCCGCGATTAGAGAAAATGACTGATGGATTGTCAAAGAAAAGTTGGGGGACATTGGCTATTCCTGTCGGCGGAGCTATTATTGCAGGACTACTGCTTTTCATCCTAATCGGAACCAATGTTAAGAACATGTTACCGGAGAACATCGCCACTCGATTGGAAACCGTGAACTTTAAGCAGCATAGTGTTCTGGAACGGATTACTTTCTACAAAGATTCGGTAAAAGTGTTAAAGGACTATCCCGTTTTAGGTGCTGGCGGAGGCGCGTGGTTCTCGCTCTTTGAAGAGTACCAAGATTACTCTTATAGATCTCGCCAAGCCCATAGTTACTATATGCAGTACTTAGTTGAGACAGGGATATTGGGTATTGCGCTATTACTGGGCTTCCTTATCTATATATATTGGAACTACATTCGCACATATTTTAAATCTAGTGATGAAAAACGCGACAGCCATTTTATTTACTTCATATTAGCAACAAGTATACTGATCCACAGCGCAATGGACTTTAACATGAGTTATGTATTTATCGGAATACTCGTGTTCCTTTGCCTTGGAGGGATGGCTTCATCCATTGAATCCAAACCGTTGCAAAAGTTCAAACCTAAAGCTCTTCGAGCTACATTCTCAAGTATTCTTGGTGTTATTGGTATTGGATTATTTATTACATCGCTTTTATTTACTCAAGCTTCGAGTGCATATCAAAGTTCGGTACGTACCGTAAATGAGACACATGACTTTAATGAAACGATGAAATATTTAAATAAAGCGTTGTCCATTCGCCCTACACATCCTGAGTATGCTGCCTTTGATGCTAAATTGTACTTTGAAGTGTATAAACAACAAAAGGACGAGCAGTTCTTTGATGAAGCTGTACGAGTACTGAATAAGGCCATCCAAGCGAACCCATACCATAAACAACCGTTATTACAACAATTAATCGATGGTTATAAGATTAAAGGTATGGATGAACAGATATATACTGTCTATTCCGAAAATGCGTCCAAGTTCCCTTGGGATATGTACTGGTACGATGGTTATATGGATTATACTGTACGGGAAGGTTATAAAGCCATCTCATCCGCGCCAGACAAAAAAGATAAATATCTCGATGAAGTTATTGCCGCATTTGAGCATGTAAAGGCAAAAGTTGAACGCTTAAAGGCTCTGCCAAAAGAGATTATTCCGAATAAGGAATTCTATATCAAATCTCAAATGGCAATGAATGCAGGACGTGCTTACTTTATGAAGGGCGAGCCAGGGCAAGCCGCAGAAGCGATGATGCCATACCTTCAAGAGGATTTCACAGATTCTAATAATATGGATTTAGCTCGTTGGTATGTTGCAGCAACCATTCAGCAAGGGCAAATCGATCAAGCTTGGTACGACAAGTTAATCGCTTTAAACCCTGATGAGAAGAATCAAATTGATCAAATCGCTGAACTTAAATTCAAAGCTGAATAATTATAGTAAAAAGCGACCCCTGAACTGTAACCCCATTTATGGACAGTATTAAAAGACGGTTACCATAGTCTTACGCAGTTAGAAGGTGGCTTCTGAATTCATC
>NZ_JMDX01000277.1:0-6768 GCF_000935845.1 Paenibacillus sp. E194 | reverse complement strand
AGATTGCCGACAGGCTGCTACGCTCGATGACTGAGAATGATGTCATTGCTCGCATGGAGGGGGATGAATTCATCTGCTTCATGACGAATGCAGGATCAGAGGAGGAAGTGACGGAGCGTGTACGCCAACTGTTGTCGGTGTTCGAGGAGCCGTTCGAATTGAACGATATCCCCGTTCATGTGACGATGAGCATAGGCGTGAAGCTTATTCATGAAGATATGCGCATTCATGATGCAGGTCTGGCTGTTCAGCAGGCGGACTACGCCTTGTCACGAGTGAAGGAACTGGGGAAGAACGGATATCTATTCTTCGTTCCAGAGATGAATGATCGTCCGCTTGAGCGTATTACACTGGAGCATGATATGCGCAAGGCGCTGACAAGAGGGGAATTCGAGCTCTATTACCAGCCGCAGGTAGATATGTCGACATGCCGGATTGTCGGGATGGAGGCACTTGTGCGCTGGAACCATCCGGAGCGAGGTCTCATTCCGCCAGGAGAATTTATCTCCTTGGCAGAAGAGAATGGCTTCATTGTAGCCCTCGGGACATGGATTATGGAAGAAGCCTGCAGACAGAATAAGCAGTGGCAAGATGAAGGCCTTGAACGTATACCGGTATCTGTTAATTTGTCAGTAAGGCAGTTCGAAATGAACAATTTGACGGAGACGGTACAGGAGGTACTGCAGCGAACAGGGCTGGAACCGCAATACCTTGACCTGGAAATTACGGAGAGCATGACGATGGAAGTATCGCGTGCGTCACAGACCTTGCGCAAGTTGAAAGATATGGGCGTAGCGATTAGTATTGATGATTTTGGAACGGGTTACAGCTCACTGCATTATTTGAAGAACTTTCCGATACACCGCCTCAAGATTGATCGCTCCTTTGTACGTGATTTGCAGCAAGATCCGAATGATGCTGCCATCGTGTCGGCAATTATTGCACTCGGGCACAATATGAATATGCAAGTTATTGCAGAAGGTGTAGAGACGAAGGAACAGCTTGTCTTCTTGCAAAATAATCAATGTGACAATATACAGGGCTATTACTTCAGCCCTCCGCTGCCACGCAGTGGGTTTGAATCTCTGTTCCGCAGATATTGCAATCAGGAAGCGATGCAATGCTTCGTACATAAGTGAATAACAGATATGCAACAGCCGCAATAGGAGTCGACTGATCTGACTTCATTGCGGCTGTTGTTGTTTGTTGATATGTTATTGAGTTTAGGGCTGCATATCTTCGATCTCATTCAGGTTGAATGCGTACACTTGCTTCTCATCAACATGGTATACGTTCAGCAGCTGATTTGAGGCGTCATAATTGAGGATACGGCAGGGGAGATTCAATGTGATGCCTTTTCCCTTGTTAATGCGCAAACGTAATAAACGATTCTGTTCGATGTAGCTTCGAAGCTGATTCTCGACATCTTGAAGCCTGGCGTCATTGGATTGCTGTTGGCTTGGCTCCGTATATTCGGTAGCTGCGGTGCGTGCTGGCTTGTTCATAGGGGCCATTGATGCTGGTGATTGTGCGGCCGCACCCCGCTTGTTATTTGTTCTCGGTGAGGAATTATCCACACGGTGATCAGCAGCTGCGGAGCTTGAATGGGCTGCGCGAACTGCTAGCTTGCCAAACGGTGACTGCTTGATATTGCGCTGCTGCATGGCTTCGGCAAGCTCCAACAAGGAACCGAGCTCATTACCGGATTGAACGCGTGCGTCCAGTACGTCAGGGTATTGATGCAGCAATTGCAGCAAAGCTTCTAGCGCAGCCACGTTGGATTCGCCTTGTACAAGGATGTCAACATTGAACTTAAAGACGGATTGTTGAGATGAAGTAGGATAAAGCATTGTCAGTAATTCCTCCAACCTGGACATTTTGCCTAGATAAATACATTATAATACGGTATAAATTCCGACAAATATAGTTCTTTAGAACTAAATATCATTTCACGGCCCATACGCGCCAAAAAGACGGCAAATGCATAAGATGATACCATCCTGTAAGTCAGAAGGAGGCATTCACAGTGATACGGTTGATACCCATGGAAATTGGTGAGAGAACCGTGCTAGGCGTTGAAGTGCTGCTGCCCAAAACGACACTGTTGTCGATCTCAACCGATAAAGGCTATATTATGTGCGGTGCGCTTGATGTAGGGCTGCTCAATACGAAGCTGCATGATCGAGGGATCATCGCAGGACGCGCAGTCGGAGTACGGACACTGGAGCAGTTGCTTGAAGCTCCGCTTGAATCCATCACGCACGAAGCTGAGCGTCTCGGTATTACAGTTGGCATGAAGGGCAGCGATGCTTTGAACCTCATGTTCTAGGGCACTTCTAAATTCAGCTGTATGATCAATGCGCAGGGGACGCATAATATTGAAGTATTTCGATGTTTTATGTATCAAGCGTCATAGCTGATTTGAAGCAGCTCCGTTACACTTATGACCACTAGTCCTTATGGGACGCCGTGTTGCGATGATTCATTTCACGTGAACACGGGTACATATATATAGTAGGCCAGCAGAATAAAGTTGCAAGGAATCGATGAGAAATGTGGTAGAAAAGATTGGCAATCACATTTGTACAAGAAAGACTTGAAAAATAGTTAATATTAATTTAGAATTATTATCAATAAGAAATTGATATCAATTAGGAGGCGTTTTGATCATGGCAAATAACGAAAAACTTCAATCTCTGTTGAATCAACAAGTAGCGAACTTGAACGTATTGTATGTGAAGCTTCATAACTACCATTGGTTTGTAAAAGGTCCTCTGTTCTTCACGCTGCATGAGAAGTTTGAAGAGTTCTATAATGAAATCACAGCGAAAATGGATGATGTTGCGGAACGCTTGCTCACAATTGGCGGCAGACCATATGCTACTGTGAAGCAGTATTTGGAGCATACAACATTGCAAGAAGCGACAGGCAGCGAAACAGCAGAAGAAATGGTGAAGCAGCTTGTTAAAGATTTCAATCAATTGATTGCAGAATGCGGCGAAGCACAAGAAGCAGCGCAAGCTGCAGGGGACGAGCCTACAAATGACTTGTTCATCGGCATTCAATCTGACCTAGAGAAGCATGTATGGATGTTGAATGCATTCCTTGCGTAAGGAATGGCGGATACAGATTGCGATACGTAAATGAAAATCATATAAGCGCATCCTGAAAAGGGTGCGCTTTTTACTGAAATTATATATAAAAATTGGAAACCGATAATGCTCTAGCAAATAGGGCGCATCTCTATAGAAATAGGGGGCTGTTATGCAAGAGGTATAACGAGAGAGGACAGGGCGCTGGTTGATTTATACAAATGATTGTTTTAAAATTATATTGAGAATCAATGATAATCATTTTATAATGATTATAATGTGATAAATCTTATAGCGTGGATAAAGATTACTTGTTCTTTCAGTATACATCTTTTCTACAAATCCATCAATCTGGAGGTTACAACACAATGTCAACTCAATTCGTCATTAATGGTTTGAAGGCGACCATTGAAGGTAAAGAGATTCTGAAAGGAATCAACCTTGAAATGAAGGGCGGCGAGGTACATGCAATCATGGGTCCTAACGGAACTGGTAAAAGTACACTCGCTTCTGCTTTGATGGGGCACCCAAAATATGAAGTAACAGAAGGTTCTGCTACATTGAACGGTGAAGATTTGCTTGAGATGGAAGTTGACGAGCGCGCTCGCGCAGGTCTGTTCCTTGCTATGCAATATCCAAGCGAGATCGCAGGTGTAACGAACTCCGACTTCTTGCGCAGTGCAATCAATGCACGCCGCGAAGAGGGCAGCGAAATCTCCTTGATCAAGTTCATTCGCCAAATGGAAGGCAAAATGAAAGAGCTTGAGATGAACGAAGAGTTCGCTCATCGTTACTTGAACGAAGGCTTCTCCGGTGGGGAGAAGAAGCGTAACGAAATCTTGCAAATGATGATGCTCGATCCGAAAATCGTAGTATTGGACGAAATCGACTCCGGTCTTGATATCGACGCATTGAAGATCGTTGCAAATGGTGTAAATGCGATGCGCAGCGAAGAACGCGGATTCTTGGTTATTACGCACTATCAACGTTTGCTGAACTATGTGAAGCCTGACTTCGTACACGTTATGATGCAAGGCCGCATCGTGAAATCCGGCGGACCTGAGCTGGCTGAGCGTCTTGAGGCAGAAGGCTACGACTGGGTGAAGGAAGAACTCGGCATTACAGACGAAACAGTTGGACAAGACGAGTAATTCATTCTAGCAAACGATTGACAGGAGGAGCGATAGACCGATGAGCACGAATACGACATTGCCAGTGAGCCGTGAAGCGGTCGCAGCGCTTTCGAGCCGCAAGAGTGAGCCGGCATGGCTTGCTGAATTGCGCTTGCAGGCGTTGGATCAAGCAGCAGAACTGGATTATCCGATATTTGAGAAAACAAAAATTGAACGTTGGGATCTCAGTGCATATGGTGAACATGTAGATGGTCAATTGGTATCTACATTTGCTACTATTCCAGCAGAAGCTCGCAATATTTTAACAGGGGATGAGTCTTCCGAGCAGGTTGACAACGTGCTGGTTCAGCACAATTCCAGTGTTATTTATCGTCAGCTGCAAGCAGAATTGGCAGCGAAAGGTATTATATTCACGGACTTGGAGACAGCTGTTCGTGAGCATGAAGACCTGGTGAAGCCTCATTTGATGCAAGCTCTGAAGGCTGACGAGCATCAGCTGGCTGCTGTGCATGCTGCAGTATGGAATGGCGGCGTATTCTTGTACGTGCCGAAAAACGTAGAAGTTGATATTCCGCTTCAGGCTGTATTCTATACAGACAATGCGAAGGCTACATTTGCACCGCATGTATTGATCGTTGCGGATGTGAACAGCCGTGTGAACTACGTAGACAACTACGTGTCTGGATCTTCTACGGATGCTTATGTTCATAATGGTGTAGTTGAAGTATTTGTTAAATCCGGTGCGAAGGTCACTTATGCATCTGTCCATCATTTGGATGAGAAGGCTACGGATATCACGATTCGTCGTGCAATTGTTGAGAATGACGGCCGCATAGAGTGGATTGTTGGCGAAATGCACAACGGTAACGCTGCGTCTGAGACGAACTCGATCCTGAAGGGGAACGGTTCTACTTCCGACACTAAAGTAATATGCGTAGGAAATGGCGAGCAAAAGCTGAATATTACGACGAAAGCCGTACACTTCGGCAAGAGCTCTGACAGCCAAATGATTACGCGCGCGGTTATGCGCGAATCTGCTTCCTCGATCATCAACGGGATTACGAAGATCGAGAAGGGAGCAACAAAAGCGAACGGTGAGCAAACCGAGCGCGTGCTCATGCTGAGTCCGAAAGCTCGTGGTGACGCCAACCCAATCTTGCTTATCGATGAGGACGATGTAACAGCGGGTCATGCTGCTTCTGCTGGTCAAGTGAACCAGGAGCAAGTACATTACTTGATGTCACGTGGTATTGCTCGTGAAGAGGCGGAGAACCTGATTATCCGTGGTTTCTTGGCGCCAGTTGTAGCTGAGCTGCGAAGCGAGCATCTGCAGCAATTGCTGAAGCGTTACATCGAAAGGAAGCTGGGACAATGATTGGACGCGAGCTTCGTGAGCAATTTCCGATACTGAATCAGGAAATTAATGGTCATCCGTTGGTGTATTTAGACAGTGCGGCAACCTCACAGAAGCCGAGGTCCGTAATTGATGCGATACAAGCGTATTATGAAAAGGACAACTCGAACGTACATCGCGGCGTCCATACGCTCGGTTCCCGGGCGACAGACGCTTACGAAGGTGCTCGGGAGAAGGTTGCCCGGTTCATTAATGCGGCACGCACGGAAGAGATTGTGTTCACACGCGGCACGACTTCTGCGCTTAATCTCGTTGCTTCGTCCTATGGACGCAGCGTATGTGGTGAAGGCGATGAAATCGTAATTACGCAAATGGAACACCACAGCAATTTCATTCCGTGGCAGCAGGTCGCGAAGGCGACAGGGGCTACATTGAAATTTATTCCGATGCAGGAAGATGGTACACTCTTGCTGTCTGATGTGGAGCAGACGATTACAGATCGGACGAAAATTGTATCGATTGCTTATGCATCCAATGTGCTCGGAATCGTGAATCCAGTGAAGCAGATCGCGGAGATTACGCATCGCCACGGGGCTGTGCTCGTAGTTGACGGCGCGCAGAGCACGCCGCATATGCGGATTGATGTTCAGGATCTGGATTGCGACTTCTATGCATTGTCAGGGCACAAAATGTGCGGACCGACCGGAATCGGGGCATTATATGGGAAGATGGCGCTGCTCGAGAAGATGGAACCAATCGAATTCGGTGGTGAAATGATCGACTTCGTCGAGCTATATGATTCGACATGGAAGGATGTCCCTGCTCGGTTTGAAGCAGGAACACCGATCATTGCGGGTGCTGTCGGACTTGGCGCTGCGATTGACTTCCTGAATGAAGTAGGGCTGGACAATATTCATAAGCATGAAATGCAGTTGGGTGCGTATGCGGTTGAGCGCTTGTCTGAGATTGAGGGACTCTCGATCTACGGCCCTCGCAGCGAACGGATCGGGCTCGTTACATTCAATTTGGATGATGTCCATCCTCATGATGTAGCTACTGTTCTGGATGCGAAGGGGATTGCTGTACGTGCCGGACATCACTGCTGCCAACCGCTTATGCGGTGGCTTAAGGTAAGTGCAACGGCGCGCGCGAGTTTCTACTTGTACAACACGGAAGCAGACATTGACCG
>NZ_JMDX01000276.1:0-6802 GCF_000935845.1 Paenibacillus sp. E194 | reverse complement strand
TTCAGAGGACTGCAATGCACGTGCCAAGTCGTGCGCTTTGTCGTATACGCTCATCATTCATTACCTCCCGCAAAAAATACAATCTTCAGCATATCATAGTTCTATACTACTGTCCTCATCCAAATATGACGTTTATCCGACAGCTAACAGAACAAAAGCCTGCACCAACCCAATAATGCCTCCAAGCAAAGCCCCCAACCATGTAATTGCTCGGAACTCCTTGCCCGACACACTTAAAATGATCGTCTCCAAACGTTCAATCGGGAATTGCTCCACCTGAGTACGTACCACTTCCTGCAAGCGGGCCGCGCGAACAATAGCATCCAGATTACGATCCAACAGCGCGAATGCTGCCTCCACAGCTCGTGGAATATAGCCGCTCCACACTGCCTCATACTTGCCAACCAGATGCGCTGGTTGAATCTCGCCAAATCGATCGATCCGCTTCGGCCACTGAATCATCGCAGCGGCTTGGCTCACAATAAAATCAAGGGAATTCGTCTCTTCGGGCAAATCCGCCCACGATCGAACAATCTGAGCAGGTGTCTCTTGTAGCCATTCACCAAGTTTCGATAAAATGAAACCTGCAACGGTCGCTCGAACTTTAGGCGAGCGAAGCTGTTCGACGAGCACAGGCATCATCTTGGTTACGAGCTTATCCTCATCCACAAATATCGCTGCCATAGCGCCAAAGAAACCTGAGGCACGATCAATGACATCCTTCGCCAGCTTCGTCATGAGCAGTTGTCCCTGCAACGAGGTCAATTCCTTCTCCAACGATGACAGCATCACAACAGCGGCTTTGTCTGCCCATTTCGCAGATGACTGCTCCCACCCTTCTGGAAGCCATTCAACCAGAGGGCGCTCATCCCAGCCTTTCCCCTCGAGCCACTTCTTAACCCCATTTGCCGTCCATTCCTGCAATCGATGCGCAGATTGATCCCGAATCTCATCCCATTCCTTATCTGGAAACAACTTGACCGCCCACTCTTTAATCGTTCTGTCATCTTCCGACCAATTCTGAGTCATGCGCAGAACCGTTTCTGCCGCCTTCTCACGAGTATCGGGTCTGTTCAGCATCGTACGGAGTCCATCACTTGTGACCAAATATTCGGATACAACATCACCGAAAGAAGCGGCAATATCCTCTCTGCGTTTCGGAATAAGTCCTGGTGTAAATGGTATGCGCCAGCGGCCAATATACATGGCTTTGCGCGGATGAAAAAGCATTTTGATCGCAAAATGGTTGGTAACCCCACCTACGATAGCAGCAACGACAACACTAAAACTGATAAACAGCCATACCGGCATGTCTATTCCCCCTTTTTATTTCCTTCACTAGGTCAATCACCAAGGGAAATATGTCCTCATATGATGAATTAACGTATACGGTCTATCTGTATCGACCCATGCAGATGGGATCGTATGAATGACTGCAAGTTGTTGTTGGAAGGAGAACCTCCATGTCTAAATCAAAAGTGACGCTCCAGTTGATCAGCTCCAGCCTCTTGCAAGACGATGTGCTCATGTTGGGAGAGGCTTATGTCAAGCTGTGGAAGGTTCCTGTCAACCAGCCGCTGACTCTGAAGTTCGGTTCCTTCAAGCAGCGCGTGACAGTAATATCCGTCTCCCGCTTCGACGGGCTACGAATGAATCACTCACTTGCACGAAAGATGGGGCTAACGAACGGCCAGTCACTGCGTGCGGCCTACAAGACATCGAGCCAAACCTTGAGCCTTGGACCGCTTATTGGTGTATTAGTAAGCCGTGATTATCCGAGCATGCCGGATAAGCCATTCGGTTCTATTACCTCTTTCTGCAAGGAATTGGTTGATGCATGCCAGCTCCAAGGAGCATGGGTATGCTTCTTCACACCCGATCATATCCAAGACCTCCACAACGTCAAAGCGTGGGTCAATACCAATGGTAGCTGGCAACGGGTTACGATGCCGATACCGGATATTATCAACAACCGATTGACGTCACGCAAGCTGGAGAACAAACCTAGCGTACAGCATTTTATGAAAGAAGTAAAATCCCGATATCAGTCCGTTGTCTTCAATGAAAAATTCTTGGATAAAACAGAAGTGTTCGAAGCACTCAGACCTCATGCAGAGCTATCCAAATATTTGCCGGAGTCTTACTCGCTCCGTACCTTCTCCACCTTAAAAAGCATGTGCAGCCGTTATACTACTGTGTTCTTAAAGCCCGCACGCGGCAGCCTTGGCAAAGGCATTATTCGCATCACCCGGCTCCCGGATCACAGTTATCAAGCCTTATATTCCACCTTAAACGGAACAAAACGGCAGCAGTTTAGCAGTCTTACTAAGGTCTTCTCCAGCCTATCTGGCAAGTTGAAGACAAACCACTACCAAATTCAGCAGGGACTGACGCTGATCGATCACAGTAGGCGTCCGGTGGATTTCCGAGCACTCGTCCAGAAGAACGCTTCTGGCAAATGGACGATCACTTCGATCGTCGCCCGCATTGCGAGCAATCAGCACTTTGTATCTAACCTGGCACGCGGCGGCTCACTCAGTACCGTGAAGGAAGCCATATTCCGTACGAACCTGCCTCCTTCGGTGAAGAATGATGTAAGTGCACGGCTGAGGCGAGCTGCACTTGATATCGCTCAAGGAGTAGACACTTATATTCCCGCTCATTTCGGTGAGCTCGGCATCGATCTTGCTGTAGATAACTCGGGGAAGGTCTGGCTCCTCGAGGTCAATTCCAAACCATCCAAAAACGACAACACACCTTTAGGTGATCGAAAAATACGGCCCTCTGTGCGCAAAATCGTGGATTACTCTCGATTTCTAACCGGGATCTAAGGAGGTGGCAGCAATGAACATGTCAGAACCTTCCGCGCTGACGCTTGGCGTTCTGCAATGTGAAGGCACAGGAACGCTGCCATTCGCGGAGGCAGAATACTGCCGCAAACTTTGCATCGCCGGTCGCAAGCATGGTATCCGTGTTATCGTGTTCTCCCCGTTATGGATACATTGGGGTGACTGCACCGTTCATGCATTTGTATATGAGAAGTCTGGATGGGAACGGCGTACATTCCCCCTTCCCGGCTCGCTTATGACAGATGCTCCTACAGCAATCCGCAGCAATACCGTAAAACACAAGCTGCCATCATCCGTATGAAGCAGTTGGCGAATGTCACGCTTCTCGGCATCGGCTTACGAGGAAAATGGGGTATCTATCGTTCAATGCGCAAGGATTCATCCCTGTCCCCCATACTGCCTCCCACTCGGTTGTTCGCAGGCATCTCCAGTCTTGCTGCTCTGCTGAATCGTTATCATGGCGGCCTATTTCTGAAGCCACATGGCGGCACTCATGGAAAGTCCACACTGCATGTACGCTACCGCGACAACGATAAGGAGAAGAGTGATTCGATATCAGATGCTCCTCCCGGCACTTTGGAGCTTCGTGGAAGGGACGATGATAATCATCCCATACAACACAGCTTCTCCCGGCCTCAGGAAGGATTCGCTTGGATCGAACAATTTGTCGGCAAGCGCAGATTTGTCATACAACCCTATTTATCATTGGTTACCCAAGAAGGAGAGCCGTTCGATGTCCGCGTTCTTATGCAAAAAACGGAAACGGCCGTTGGGTTCTAACCGGTATGGCAGCAAGGGTCGGCCAGCCTGACAGCGTCACATCTAATCTGCACGGAGGCGGTCGCGCCGTCTCGGTCATACCATTCTTGGAAAGCCAATTCGAACCGAATCATGTTCATCGGCTTATAGAACAACTGAGTACGTACAGCGAATACATTCCACCGCTTCTGGAAGCCCAATATGGGCGAATATGCGAGATCGGCCTCGACTACGGGATTGACCGCAAGGCTCGCCCTTGGCTGCTCGAGGTCAATTCCAAACCTGGCAGATCCGTATTCAGACACACCGGAGAATACGAAGCTGCCCTGCAATCAGTGGAAAATCCCATCTTGTACGCACGCCATGTGTTGGTTCGGTACCTTAGGAGGGTCTGTTCATGAGTTTGACGGTATGCAACGTCCATTTGACGCCAAATTCCGAAAAAATTTTATATGTATCCAACTCCTTATTAAAACAGCTCAAACTTGCCGGCAAAAGATCGGTACGGCTCAGGCTCGGGAAGACGATCATTCCTGCATCAGTCAGACCGATCCAGAAGCCCGGCAAGCATCTCTATGTATCGGCAGGATTACGGTCAGCCGTACGCATCCCTAAGTCTGGATCTGTATTTCTGCTGAATGAAGCTGAAGGCGACATTCACATCGGCCCTCTCATTGGTATAATGTCTGACGGAACGTCCCGCTCATCTTCAGCCCCCTTCGGCAGCCGTACTGGGTTTATTAGACAAATCCTTCGCACAGGCAATAAGAAGGCATATGTGTTCGCATTCGCTCCCCGCGACATTAATTGGAATAACGATACAGTGCTTGGCTATTTTCTTAGCCCTTCGGGGGGCTGGATAAGGCGCACAGTACCGCTGCCTGATGTCGTATACAACCGCTTGCCTAGCAGACGTGCCGAAACATCCGGTTCCTACAATACGCTTCGTGACCGGTTCACTCGCAAAAAAATTCCTTTCTTCAACTGGAGCTTCTTCAATAAATCGGATGTATATGCCCTGCTTAAGAATGAATTAGAAGCCAATCAGCATGTTCCAGAATCCGTCATGAATCCTTCATCAGACACGATCCGAACCATGCTGGAACGACATCAGTTTGCCTATTATAAGCCTTCTGGAGGCAGTCTTGGCATCGGTATCTATCGGCTGACCTACTTGCCGAAGAAGGGGTTCTTCGCCCGGTATACTTCAAATGGCAAGAACGTACTCCTTCGCTTCCGCTCCTTCTCCAGTCTGATGCGCATGCTCGAAGCGAGACATGGACGCAGCCTGCGCAATTATGTCATTCAACAGGGCGTTCGCCTGATCGAGATCGACGGATGTCCGATTGATTTCCGTTTCCATATGCATAAGAACGGAGAAAACAAGTGGGCGGTGGTGGGCGTAGGGGCCAAGAAGGCCGGCAAAGGCAGTGTAACTACTCACGTCAAAAATGGCGGTAGACTCATGACTCCTTCCCAGGCGCTTCAACGTGCATTCGGAGAACGTTCAGACGAAGTGCTCGACAAGGCGAAGAGGATCGCCATCCAGTTGGCGGAAGCAATTGAACGAAATCATCCGCATTTGATCGGAGAGCTCGGCTTCGATATTGGGATTGACCGTGATGAGCAGGTCTGGATGTTCGAGGCAAATGCGAAACCGGGACGCTCGATATTCAAGCACCCTTCCCTTAAGAATGAAGGGCAAGCTTCCATTGAACATATTTTGGATCACTGCCTGTACCTAAGCAAATTCCGCAGGGGGGAGATCACGTGAGTGGGAACGAACAAACAGCACAAACACCTGTCATTGCAATTCTAACGATGGATGATGACAGAGAGTACTTCCGCGGCAACCGAGATAATTTCGCCGATATTATCAAAAAGGGCAGAGAAATGGGGTTTACTGTTTTTCTCCTAACAGTTCGGGATTTGAAGCTTCACGCGAAGCGTGTCATCGGTTATTCCTATGAGAATAATGTGTGGAAGCAGGAGTGGTTCCCGCTTCCGCACGTTATCTATAATCGTATCCCACTTCGTGAGGATGAATGTCTTCCAGCGGTTCGCAGCAAGATTAAAGAAGTGCTCGCACATCCTTCGATCAAGTTGTTCAACCCATACTTTTTCAATAAATGGCACTTATTCGAATGGCTGAAAAAATCGAAAATTACGAAAAAGTATATCCCTTCAACGAGACGGCTGAAAACCTCGGCCGCATTAGGTAAAATGCTGCATAAACATCCTTACTTGTTCTTGAAGCCGGAATCCGGCAAAGCAGGCGCAGGGATCATGACACTTCGCGTGAACCATACCAAGGCACTCAAGTACCGTCTGAAGATCCAGGAAAAAAAGAAGAGCGTATCGTATAAATGCGCTACGATCTCGAAGCTATGGAGCCGTATTCGTAAGGAAGCCGGCGCCCACGACTATATTGTTCAACAAGGCATCTCACTTGCTGCCAGCAATCGTCGCCCCTTCGATCTTCGTGTCCTGATTCAGAAAAACGGCCGGGGACAATGGGAGGTTACAGGAGTGGGTGCACGTGTCGCAGGTACAATGAGCATTACGACACATGTGCCTCGCGGCGGTAGTATAGACGACCCGGAGAAGCTCTTAATCTCTGTGTTCGGTAATGAGCAATCTAAGCGCATCATGATTCGTGCCAGACATGCTTCGCTGATTATCGCAAGACAGATCGAGCGTGCATCCGGGCATCTACATGGAGAGATGTCTATGGATTTAGGTGTCGATGCTGGCGGAAGCATTTGGTTCTTCGAAGCAAATGCCAAACCGATGAAGTTCGATGAGCCTCATATCCGCCAACGTTCGCTCGAGCGTATATTTCAATACTGCCAATATCTTGCCAAATTAGGCGGATAAGGGACGGGAAGAAGGTGATACGGCTTGAGTCAACCGACACTCGGTATATTGACACTATACTTGAATGAACGAAAGCATCTGGAAGAGCGCCTCATCTATCAGCGCATGATCACAGCCGGCAAAAAAATAGGACTCGACGTGTATGTGTTCACACCACAGGATGTTGATGACCAACATCGACGCATTCACGCGATGTGTTATCATCCAGCAACGAGGCGCTGGACACGGAAATGGACGCGTTTTCCGAATATGATATTTGATCGATGCCGTCTCCAAAACAGCCATCGCTTCACTCAGCTTCGCCGATTCCGCAGCAA
>NZ_JMDX01000275.1:0-6809 GCF_000935845.1 Paenibacillus sp. E194 | reverse complement strand
GCGCAACAAGAGCCATCCATTTTACAAAAGTGATAATTAATAATTGCAAATAGTCGGTTCAAGGAGGGTAAGGCTGAATGAGTGGTATTTTGAAAAGGGTTCGCGACATTACGATGGCAACATTGAATGAACGTTTGGATAAGGTTGAAGATCCTGTCCGCTTGATTGACCAGTTCCTGATGCGTACACGCCATGATATTAATGAGGCAGACCGCCTCTATCAACAATATGTCATGCATGCGAATCAAATGAGAAATCAAATGAATCAAGCACAAGAATTATGTTCTCGCAGAGAGCAGCAAGCGATGCTGGCCTTGAAGGCGGGTGAGGAATTCGCAGCCAAGATTGCATTGCAAGAGAAGCTGATGCATGAGGATAAGGTGCAGCAGTATTCAGAATTGTACGAAAAGAGCAAGGATGCGATTCTCGAGCTGGAAGAGCAATTGAATATGCTCAAGAGCGAATATCAAGCTGTATATGACAAGCGCCAGTATTACATCGCAAGAATGCAGACGGTTCGCTTGCAGCAGCAAATGAACGAGCGCTTCGGACAATACGGTGTGGGGCAAGTGGACAGTATGTTCCGCAGACTCGAGGATCGAGTTTCCGGGATGGAATGGGAAACGCAAGGCATTCAAGATGTACGCCGCATGAGCGGCCAAACGATGGGCAACATCAACCCGGAACGGGATATGGCTTTGAAGCGCGAAATGGAGCGCCTGAAACAAAAATTAGATTCAGCAAAGGAGTGAAGTAAGCCATGAACAGAAAGTTGTACCGTTCGACACGTGATCGTAAAGTATGCGGTCTCCTCGGCGGCTTAGGTGAATGGCTTGGATTCGATGTCACTCTGCTGCGTGTCCTGTTTGTAATCGGAGTATTCTTCTCGGCGTTTACACTTATCGCCGTATACTTTGTAGTATCACTAGTAGTACCTAAGGAGCCGTACCAGCCATTTGGACCTACCGGTTATGGTGCAGGCCCATACGGAGGCGGCTATCAAGGTCAACAAGGCTACCAAGGCGGCTACTCCAATGATCCCAACTATTACAACGGACCACGAGCAGCAGGGCCTACGAATCCATACGGCTCCTCCACATATGGAGGAGTAAAGCAAACCAACAGTTATGATGCGAATTATGCATCTTCTAATGATTCTTCCATCGATTCGATGATGATGGATATTGAGAAAAAAGCGTTGAAAAAAGAAATCGAAGAACTTCGCCAAAAAGTAGCGAAGTACGAGAGAGGGGACAAATAAGATGGGTGTATTCAAACGTATTAAAGATATGACTAAGGCTTCTGTACATGAGTTGTTGGATAAAGTAGAAGATCCAGTGGTAATGTTGAATCAATATCTGCGCGACATGGAGGAAGAAATCCATGATGCAGAAGTAACAGTTGCCAAGCAAATGGCAAGTGAGCGCCAAATCAAGCATCGTTATGATGAAGCTATTCGCTTTACAGCTGACCGTGAAGCACAGGCAGAACGCGCATTGAAGTCAGGCCAAGAGGAAATGGCACGCAAGTTCCTGGAAGAAAAACTGTACTATGATCAAAAAGTTGCTGAATACAGCGACTTGCATGCCCAAGCACAAGGCCATGCGGAAGAGTTAATGCATCAGCTGCGCTCGATGAAGGATGAATTCTACAAACTGCGCAACAAACGCAATGAATTGGCTGCACGTGCACAAATGGCGAAAGCACGCAAGCAGATGTCTTCCATTACAAGCAACCATTCCATCGAGTCAGGTTCTGCAACTCGCGGCTTCCATCGCATGGAAGAGAAGATTATGCAATTGGAAGCAGAAGCTGAAGTCATGCGTGTTCCTTACGGCGGATATGCAGGCACTTCATCCAATTACCAACCGCCTGTAGATGTAGAGAAGGAAATGAAGGTTAACGAGCAATTGGCAGCATTGAAGCAAAAATTGGGTCAAACGGAGCAATAAATCCTTGGGGGATGTCCAAGGTTATGATATGCTAACATAGGTAGCTTACGGCGATGCGCTAGCATCGCCGTAAGTGCTATCCACGAATATTTGTGACAGGAGGTGCGACATGAATAAAAACAACCGTTTGCTTGCATATATTCTTATCGTCTTCGGGTTGCTCATTTTAATTGGCAAGTGGCTTAGTTTCGTAACGTTTGTCGCACTTGTTATGCTGTATTTGGGCATGCGCAAAGTTCGTGCTGCAGAATTGCGTGTAGGGTACACCTTGCTAGGTATCGGTGGAACACTTTTGCTTTTGGAACATTTAATGTTATTCGTCGGAATCATCTTGATATCTTTAGGGATATTCTATTCACGTGCTCGTAAAGACCAGAAGCATGATCATGTCGAAAAGCGCCAGAACATTACATCCAGTCTGAAGTGGGATCGAGTGCCATATATTTTGCACAGCCAAAGCATGTGGCACCTTATTGGGGAAAGTGATATCGACTTGTCCTTGGCGATATTGGAAGAACCGGAAACTACCCTCATCTTTCAAGGCGTATTAGGTGACATGGACATTATGATTCCAGATGACATTGGTGTATATATCGAAGCTACAGTCTTATTTGGGCAAATTGATGTGGGACGCGACAAAGAAACCGGATTTTTGAACAAGTGGACGTGGCGATCGCCGAATTACGAGTTGACGGAGCAAAGAGTGAAACTCCATATTTCTTACCTCGTAGGAGATATTGATGTCAGGTTGCACATGTAGGACAGTTAGCGAAGAAAGGAGATGCAAAGGCCGGAATGGAACCGAAAAAGCATGTGAATATGGTAGTACGATTAATGGGCGAAACGCTTCTCCTTTCTATCATACTATTCTTTGTCATTATTTATTTGATGCAATCATATGGTTATGTGCAGCCATTTGAGACCTGGATCGACGGAGTGAAGGCGACATTATCGGTGTTGTTTGTCGTCGCGATCATTACGTCGATATTTGCGTTCTTCCAAGGTTATCGGATGAAGCGTCGTGTGGAATTGCTGCGCGAATCGATGCTGCTCTTGGAGAAGGGGAATCTATCGCGGCCGATGCCGGATCTCGGCGATGACGAGATCGGCCAACTAGCTGAACAATTGGAGCGAGTAAGCAAGCGTTGGGAAGAGCAAGTGACTTCGATGCAGCGCTTGTCCACGAATAATGCGCAATTGGCAGAGCAGGCTCGGATATCCGCGATTATCGAAGAGCGGCAACGCTTGGCGCGGGAGTTGCATGATGCGGTAAGTCAGCAGTTATTTGCAATATCAATGACAGCTACCGCTGTACGGAGAACACTGGATGTTGATTTTGATCGAGCGGTACGGCAGGTGGAGCTGATTGAAGAAATGGCTTCCGTTGCCCAGTCCGAGATGCGTGCGCTGCTGCTTCATTTGCGGCCTGTACATTTGGAGGGAAAAGGCTTGACTCAAGGCTTGGCGGAGCTGATCCGCGAGCTGCAGTCCAAAATTCCAATTGAAATTCATTGCGAGATGGATGATCATATTGGATTAGTGAAGGGCGTTGAGAACCATCTGTTCCGGATTGTTCAGGAGGCGTTGTCGAATACACTGCGGCACTCGAAGGCATCGCGGATGGAGATCAAACTGCAAAATCGAGGGGATTTCGTTCGTTTACTCCTCCGTGATAATGGGATAGGATTTGATTGGGATGATAAGAAGCAAGCAAGCTACGGCCTTCGTACGATGCAGGAGCGGGTAAATGAAGTGGGCGGCTCCATTCAGTTCATTACCGCACCTGACAAAGGAACCCGGATCGAAATTCGAGTGCCTGTCATGAGAGAAGAGCCTGGTCTGAAGGAGGAAGAGTTGAACGATGGAGATGGAAACATCGATGATGGACAATCCTATTAAAGTATTGTTGGTAGATGACCATGAAATGGTTCGCATCGGCCTTGCTGCAGTACTGAATACAGAAGAAGGCATTGAGGTCGTAGGGGAAGCAAGCAACGGCATGGACGGAATACGTCTTGCCCAAGAGTATAAGCCTGATGTTGTGCTTATGGATCTTGTGATGGATGGTATGGATGGTATAGAGACAACCCGCAAGCTGCTGCAGTTATATCCTGACTGCAAGGTGATCGTACTTACGAGTTATTTGGATGATGAGAAGATGTATCCTGTCATTGAAGCTGGAGCATTCAGTTATTTGCTGAAGACGTCCCGCGCTACAGAGATTGCTGAAGCCATCCGGGCAGCTGCAAGAGGTCAATCTGTACTTGAGTCCCAGGTAGCCTCCAAGATGATGAATCGATTCCGTCAGCCAGCTCAGCCAACTGCGGCGCATGAACAATTAACAGAGCGTGAGATGGACGTACTTCGTTTATTAGCGCAAGGGAAATCCAATCAGGATATCGCGGATGATCTGTTTATTGGGATTAAGACGGTTAAATTCCATGTTACGAATATATTGGCGAAGCTTGGTGTGGAGGATCGCACGCAGGCAGCGATTTACGCTTATAAGAACGGATTGGCTGAATAGCCGAGAACCCGAGCGCTTTCCTAGGAGAGTGTTCGGGTTTTTTTCGAATGAACTGAGAAGGGGATGCAGGAATTCTAGATAAAAAGCAGAAAAAATAAGGAAACCAGACCCAAATCAAGAGCGAGGCGTCCACCAGGGAAGAAGGGACTGGCTCTATATGGATCGAATGCGCTTGTATATGCTTGATTAGAAGTGTCAGCAACTTGGAGCTGACTGTTTTTCTTCCCTTTGCGCTTCTTAACTGGGGAAGGTTCAACAGATACAGCAGAAGCGTGTGAGGTAGTAACAATATCGCCGTTCAATATCAATTTCCCCCCCTCACAAGAGGTAAGCCGTCCTATATATTGATCTCCGTTCTGCATCACAACACAGACCGGGCGGCCACATAGCAATCGAATGAACGTCTCGTCTATCGGAACGGGAACCACGGTTGGTAAGCCTCCATTCTTGGTTGAATGTATATGTCAGTAGTCTATTCCATGAACGAATGCTAGGTATGGTCATACACCTAGAATCAGCCCGCCTAATTCTAAGAGTGCTACACTTCGATAAGGTAAGGTGATGGAAGGATGCATGCAGTACGCCGTTCTGCCGTTGCGGCAGTAGGATTGGTGTTGTTAGCGTTATGCGGTGCCATTGCACTCATCGGAAGCAATGATCGATGGCAGTTGGCTGGAAGTCAGGAATCGGTCGAGAAGCTTGATCTTGTGAAGCGGGTGAACATGCTTTGGGTGCTTGCTGAATTGGTCGGATCTAAGAAATTCCAGACTACGGTGCTCATTCAAGGGAATTATGCAGCTGGAAGCAGCAAGGAGAAGAACCTCGAACAGTGGCAGAAGGATGCAGGGATCACAGCGCACCTGATACGCAAGGAAGAACAAGGCAAGGAGGCGTATCGCGGAATTTATATATCGGATTCGATAGAAGCAGCGATTCTGTGGTTTCAAGAAGAGGATGGGCGCGTATACTATACGATATCCATACAAGGATCAGCCAGAACCGGTATGACTCAGTCAGCTGCAGAAGGGGAACAACTGATGAAGAAGCTGTCATCTCATTACGGGGCAGAATGGACGGCGACCGTTCAGACAGTAGCGAGCCAATCGCTGAAGGACAGCTTCGAGAGGGCGGAGCGATCGTTGCGGGAATGGGGACAAGCAGAACCGCTTGACCGCTATGAGGATGAGCGTACGATCAGTGTATCTTATCAGACAGACTATATGGGTTCAGGGGTGCAAATGAAGCATGGAAATGCAAATTTGCAGCTTGCTGTTCATGAAAACAGGGACAAGGGAGAAACCCGAATATCTTTCGGTTCTCCGCTGATTGCCGGTGAATTTTAATGAGAATGGATTGAGAATTGCAGCTGGGCAAGGCAATGAGAATTATACTTGACGTCAAGGAAAGAATGGAATCTATACGGTAAGTATGCTAAAATGGCATCACATCCGAAATAGGAACTATATCAGATCTATAAACGAGTGTAAGGATGATGGAGAGAGATGACTGTGATGCAAAATCATGAATCCCAATTGGCAGACGGCGCCGTATTCTATATATTCGGTGCTACTGGCGACTTAGCTCGCCGCAAATTGTTCCCGGCTATATATAGTCTGTATCGCGAAGGCAAGCTAGGAGAACGCTTCGCAGTTATCGGACTAGCCCGCCGTGCTCGTACGCATGAAGAATTCCGTCAGGATGTGCGTGCGTCTATCGACGAATTTTGCCGTTACCCGGTTCAGAATGATGAAGAATGGAACCGGTTTGCTAAGCATTTTGAGTACAAGCCGTTAGATATTAACAATGTAGATGGCTTCCGCGAACTGCGTGAGCAGTCCGAGCATATCGAACGCGAGTACGATATTCCAGGAAATCGTCTGTTCTATTTGGCACTGGCTCCGGAATTGTTCGGCAGTGTATCGCACAATCTTCGTGATGGCGGAATGCTGGAGAGCAAGGGCTGGCACCGCCTCGTAATCGAGAAGCCGTTCGGTTACGATCTACCTTCAGCAGAGAAGCTGAACGAAGAAATCCGTCAAGTATTCAAAGAAGAAGAAGTGTACCGTATCGACCATTACTTGGGCAAAGAAATGGTACAGAACATTGAAGTTCTTCGATTTGCGAATGCATTCTTCGAGCCGCTCTGGAACAACAAGCATATTGCGAATATTCAAATTTCCCTGTCCGAGACAGTTGGGGTTGAAGAGCGTGGAGGCTATTACGATCATGCAGGTGCATTGCGCGATATGGCGCAGAACCATATGCTGCAAATGCTCACCATGATTGCAATGGAGCCGCCTAGCCGCCTGCATCCGGAAGATATCCGCGAT
>NZ_JMDX01000274.1:0-6847 GCF_000935845.1 Paenibacillus sp. E194 | reverse complement strand
GGCAGACGTTAACATTTTTGACGAACCTTTCGCTACCGTGCCTATACGGAAAAATTATCATCCTTGAGAAGGTTTCCCTCGATGCTGACCTCTGACTGCGTGCACAACAGCAGCAATTTGATCCTTTCCCAGCATCGCATGTTTCAAGTGCCCGTACCGACTTATCGCGCCCCACATCCAAGTTCAACACCATGCTCGGGTACACGAGCAAGCCTCGTAGCGGGAGCAGAGGCAGGCGGCGGTCTTTGTTCGATTTAAGCCCCATCGTTCGGCACCCCCATGGCTATCATGATCTATCTACTATATTGCAACCAACATTTTATCAAATGTTCAAGTAAAACACCAATTTTCCACAGGCCGATCAGCTATAGCTGCTCCCATCAGAGGAACTGCTATTCTTCTCCGATCCTTCTGCATGCAGCAACGGCAGTGAGGTGCCCGCGGCACGATCGAACGGTTGCGGCTTATGCTGCGCATCTCCCTTCCATTCACTGCCGAATGCATGTTGGAAGCCTTCCTCAATGTGTTCGACGGGTATGACTTGCACTCCATCCAAGCCTGCGAAGATATCCTGCCAATTTTCCTTCGGAATAAGCACGCGAGTTGCTCCTGCTTGAAAAGCCGCTTCCACCTTGGCAAGTACGCCGCCGACCGGCTTAATGCGCCCATGAAGACTGATTTCACCTGTCATCGCAATCTTATTGTCAACTGGCCATCCATTCAATGCAGATGCGATGGCAATCGCCATTGCCATGCCCGCGGATGGACCATCTACAGGCGATCCGCCTGGGAAGTTAATATGCAAGTCGAAGTTGGATGTCTCATGTCCCAGGCTGCGAAGCACGGTCAATACATTCTCAATGGACCCCTTCGCCATACTCTTGCGGCGCAGCGTTCGGCTTCCACCGCCCAGCTCTTCTTCCTCGACAACGCCCGTAATTGTATATTTGCCGTGCCCACTCTTCACACGGATTGCACTCACTTCAATTTCCAGCAGTGCTCCCATGCTAGGACCGTACACTGCCAAGCCATTCACGAGACCAACTTGTGGTTCTACGGGAACTTTGCGATCAGGACGCGGAGCAATCTGGCTGCTATTGGCAACCCATTCTATATCAGCCGCATCAATCGAAGTCCGCCCTTCTGACATCGCCAGTCCAGCCGACAGTTGGATAATATTCACCGCCTCACGCCCATTGGTCGCGTACTTCTTCACCATATCAACCGCTTCTGGCGAATGCGGGAAGCCAATTTTCTTCAGTCCATTTTCCGCAATAGCTCCGATTTCATCAGGAAGCAGCGGCCTGAAGTAGATTTCCATACAACGTGAGCGGAGCGCTGGCGGGAGTTCTTGGGAAGAACGGGTCGTCGCTCCCACAAGCCTGAAGTCCGCAGGCAATCCATTTTGAAAAATATCGTGAATATAGGAAGGTACATTCGAGTCTTCCGAATTGTAATAAGC
The DNA here is from genome assembly GCF_000935845.1 of Paenibacillus sp. E194. Classification (NCBI taxonomy): domain Bacteria; kingdom Bacillati; phylum Bacillota; class Bacilli; order Caryophanales; family Paenibacillaceae; genus Paenibacillus; species Paenibacillus sp. E194. The sequence continues at coordinate 5,385 of NZ_JMDX01000274.1, read as the reverse complement.
GCTCTCCAAAAATACTTTACGATCTTCAAGCACCTTCAACAGTTTATTCATCTGTATCGGATGAAGCTCACCAATCTCATCAATAAACAGCATGCCCCCATGTGCCTTAGTCACTGCTCCCGGCTTCGGCTGTGGAATCCCAGCGACTCCCATCGCCCCAGCACCTTGATAAATAGGATCATGAACTGAGCCTATTAATGGATCGGCAATGCCGCGTTCATCAAATCTTGCTGTCGTCGCATCGATTTCAGTGAACTTGGATTCCATTGTAAATGGCGAGCTTGCATTCTTCTTCGCTTCCTCCAGCACAACTCTCGCAGCAGCCGTCTTACCTACGCCTGGTGGGCCATAGATGATCACATGCTGTGGGTTCGAACTGCACAAAGCAGCTTTGAGCGCCTTCAATCCATCTTTCTGCCCAACAATATCGCTCATGATCGCAGGTCTCGTCTTCTCTGCTAGCGGCTTCGTCAAGGAAATAGACCTTAGCTTGCGTAGCTTATCCATCTCCTTGCGCGATTCTCGATCAACAGCTGTGCGATTTCCTTTCTGACTGCGCAGCAGATTCCAGAAGTATATGCCAATAACTACGGCAAAGAACGCATTGATCAGCATCAATATTACGCTTAAATTCATCGTTTCATCCTCCCATAACGCCCTCGCAAGGACAAAAAAATCCGGCAAAGTTTACTACTTGGTAGTATTACCCTTTGCCGGATGCATTATAAGCGTATGTGATTATGAGTTGTTATTTCTTTCCCAACATTCTGCATGCTTCAGCCCTGGAACAGAATCTGCATAGAAGACTGGCTCCTCGCCACGCTTACGCTGACCCATATAATCTTTCAGAGCCGCAAATGCCACTTTACCAAGCAGCATAATGGAAATGAGATTAATAAACGCCATGAAGCCCATGAACAAGTCTGCCAAATTCCATACTAGGGTCATCTTCGCAACGGAACCGAAGACAACCATCGCTACGACACCTAGTCGATAAGCAAGCATCCATCCCTTTTTCTTCGTAATGAATTCGATGTTGCTCTGACCGTAATAGTAGTTTCCGATAAGTGAAGTAAATGCGAATAAAAAGACGGCTAAGCCAATAAAAATGTGCGCCCAATCTCCAACCTGAGTCGCCAGCGCATGTTGAGTCAATCGAATGCCGTTCTGCTCGCCCGTCGTCGAAATCCCGGAGAACAAGATAATGAACGCTGTTGACGAACAAACAACCAAAGTATCGACGAATACCCCGAACGACTGGATCAAGCCTTGCTTGACTGGATGACTAACATGGGCTGTAGCTGCCGCATTGGGAGCACTACCCATCCCGGCCTCGTTCGAGAACAGACCACGTTTAATTCCGTTCATCACTGCTGCACCTACACCGCCAGCCAACGCCTCCCCAAATCCAAAGGCATTTTGAATAATAGAAGCAAACACATCCGGAATTTCTCTAAAATTAACGAACATGACGAACAAAGCAATCGCCATATATGCTAGCGCCATGATAGGAACGACGGTCGCAGTAACCTGTGCAACCCGCTGAACCCCACCGAATATCGTTGGGACAACAAGAACCGCCAAGATGATCCCCATCCAAATCGGATCCAAGTTAAATATATCTTGGAATGCTGCACTTGCAGTATTAGCCTGCACAGAGTTGAAGACGAATCCGAAACTGAAAATAATGAGGACTGCAAAAATAATGCCTAACCAACGTGCGTTCAACGCCCGTTCCATATAGTAAGCCGGACCGCCTCTGAAATGCTTGCCATCACGCACTTTATACACTTGTGCCAATGTCGATTCGACGAACCCCGAAGCCGCACCAATAATTGCAATCATCCACATCCAGAATACAGCGCCAGGGCCACCTAACGAAATGGCAATAGCGACTCCGGCCAAATTCCCCGTACCAACACGTGAGGCCGTACTCATTGCGAATGCCTGGAAAGAGGAAACGCCTTGCTTTTCACCGGATGGCTTTCCTTTATCCCGCCCCAAAATAAGACGGAATGTTTCTTTAATTGCAGAAAGTTGCACGAAGCCTGTTCGGAATGAAAAATATAATCCCGCTGTAACTAGGACAAATATAAGCATCAAATACCACAAATCATTAAACTTCCCGATCCAATCCTGAAGTTGATCGATCAATATATCGCACCTCTCTTGTTATCTAGTCCTGTTGCACGCGATATGTTAACTTTGCTAACACGTACTAACTGATTGTAGCGTAAATCGCGAACGATGGCAAAATGTTTTTTATCATTTTTCAACTAGTGATAAAATTTACCTTTTCTTATTCGACACAAACCGATTTTTAATGTCGATTCATTGTATTATCTACTTACTTTTCACCGAAAATCATGTACAATAGGAATGTTATGTAAACGTTTTTAGCTCATTTTACCTTTTTATCGTTAAGGAGGAATCCTTGCAATATGACGAAATCAAACGATCGCCACTGGACGTGGATGCTCATGCGAGGGCCAAATCGGCCAGTTATTCAATACAGTATTCCAACTGTTATGGTTAAACTTGTCATGTTTATTGTCATTGGCGGGATTAGTGCATTACTTATATCGTTAGTCATTCAACGGTTTGCCATGCATGATATTGTTGCTCGTCATGATCAATTACAGCTTGAGCTGCAGGAGAAAGATCATCTGTTAACCGAGATGGACAAGCAATTATCCATTATTACCGCTTCTTCCAACGATATGAAACAGAAAATGGACAAAATCTCACAATGGGAACAGCAACTGCAATCCTATTTACAAGTCCCATCTGGCGCTAACCATTCTAAAAATACCAATACGTCATCAATCACGGGCAAGTCCAATTCTGCGTCATCCGAGCGCGATACCGCTTCCTTGCCTTTGCCGCTAGGCGGTGAATATATCATGCTTCCTGCATCTAAGTTGTCGACGCTTCGTTCTGCCGCCACTGAAGTGAGCAGCAGCACCCAAGCACCTGTCTCACCACTCGAAGCATGGGAGAACGCGAATAAGCAGCTCCAAAATATGAATAAGAAGTGGCAGGATTGGGAACGATCAATGCCTCCACTGTTTAAGAATGCCGAAGCCTTCCAGCAGCAGTTGAATGCTACACCAACTTTGTGGCCAACAGATAGCACCCGAATCACCTCTCTTTTCGGAGAACGCAGTGACCCGTTTCAACGCAGTGAAGCATTCCATGCTGGACTGGATATAGGCGGAGATACAGGCGATCCGGTTTACGCTACTGCTGAAGGGGTTGTCATTGATTCTGACAAGGATGAGCTGAAAGGGAATTTCATCATCGTGAATCATGGCAGCGGACTTACTACACGTTACTTGCACCTAAGCGAGAGAGTTGTAGCCAGCGGGGATTCCGTGAAGAAAGGAACACTCATTGGAAAAGTCGGTACAACAGGGCGGAGCACAGGACCTCATCTACATTTCGAAATACGTCAGAACGGACAGCCCATTGATCCAACGACTTATGTAAACACACCTGAATAAGATTTTTATATAAGAAAGGAGCACGATATGTTCGCCAAATCCTCCTCCGGCAAAAAAATAAGCGGAACCGACACCTTAATTGGACAGGCTACTACATTTGAAGGAAAGCTTGTATGCGAAACTGACCTACGGATCGAGGGAACCATTACTGGTGATGTTCATTGCAGTCAGAACGTGATTATTGGGGAGTCGGGCAAAGCCTATTCCCATATTCAAGCTTCCAGCCTAGTTATCGCTGGGTTCATGCAAGGTGATGTCAGCGTCACAGAGAGTGTCATCATCGAGAGCTCTGGCAGATTGGAAGGCAATGTGTTGTGCCAATCCTTCATTATCAAAGAAGGCGGCAAATTCAACGGAAACAGTAAAATGCAGCAAAATGCTCCCTTACTAACCAATGCTCCTATCGCTGAGGTTACTGACTCGTCTGACACATGAACAAGCTCATTGAACTAGAAACTTGGATACAGACAAAGAAAACACCCACATGCGCCACTGCTGCATGTGGGTGTTCTTGTATATACGATAACAAGGATAAATTCTTATATTTCGATTAGTGCTTACGCCCTGGAATCTGACCCGTACGCTCATATTCAGCGACGATATGGTCGATTTCCTTCTTCAACTCAGAGACAAGCTCTGCCTCTGGCACTTTACGAATCATTTCACCGTAGCGGAACAACAGCCCTTCACCACGAGCCCCAGCGATGCCGATATCCGCTTCACGAGCCTCGCCCGGACCGTTTACCGCACAACCAAGCACCGATACCTTAATTGGAACTTTCACTTTGGAGATATACTCCTCTACTTCGTTCGCAATCGAGAACAAATCGATGTCAAGTCGGCCGCATGTTGGACATGATACAAGTGTAGCCGCATTCGAAATCAAGCCGAAACACTTCAGCATCTCACGTGCAACCTTCACTTCTTCTACTGGATCCGCACTTAAGCTAACACGAACCGTCGAGCCGATTCCAAGTGATAACAAGGCTCCGAGCCCTGCTGCACTCTTAATCGTCCCTGAGAACAGTGTCCCAGCTTCTGTAATCCCCAAGTGAAGCGGGTACGGAATTACCTCAGAAGCCTTTGTATAGGCAGCGATGGCCATAGGCACATCTGATGCCTTCAACGAGACAATAATATCGTGGAAATCAAGTTCTTCTAAAATTCCGATATGGAATAGAGCACTTTCGACCATCGCCTCTGGCGTTGGATATTCATACTTCTCGAGCAGGTGGTTCTCCAGCGATCCTGCATTAACACCGATTCGAATCGGAATGCCGCGCTCTTTGCACGCCTTCACGACTGCTTCCACTTTCTCACGGCGCCCAATATTGCCCGGATTGATCCGAACCTTGTCAATACCGTTCTCAATCGCCTTCAAAGCGAGCCGGTAGTCAAAGTGAATGTCAGCAACGAGCGGAATCGAGATACGCTTCTTTATCTCCTTAATCGCATCCGCTGCTTCCTCATTGTTGACCGTAACCCGAACAAGCTGGCATCCAGCTTCTTCAAGTCGATGAATTTCCGCAACAGTGGCTTCTACATCTGCCGTCTTCGTCGTGCACATGCTCTGAATGACAACCTCATTGTTGCCGCCAATCGTTACATCGCCCACTTTTACAGCTCTAGTCTGATGTCGCAAATACATGATACATTCTCTCCCATGTCGGAAACGGACGGAAAAGCGCCTATTAGGCGCTTTCCTCTTGTTTCTTATCTGTCGTCAGTTCCGGAATCATTCGTTCTTTTACTACTTGCTCCGTAATGACACATGTTGTTACATCATCGCGCGATGGCACTTCATACATCACGTCAAGCATAATGCCCTCGATGATGGCACGCAATCCACGCGCTCCAGTGTGCGCTTGATTGCTTCGCGAGC
>NZ_JMDX01000273.1:0-6881 GCF_000935845.1 Paenibacillus sp. E194 | reverse complement strand
AGACCGCAGCAACCGAAATGTCTCATGTTGCTCCAGAAGCCTTGCAACCCACAAATGAATCCGTTATTGATTCTACTGCTCAGAGAGGCTCAGTAGAACAGCAGAAGACGGAGAGGCAACAATTGCAAGAGGAAGGTCGCAAGAACGAGGATGTGTCAGCTGGAGCTGCAAGTGAGGCTCCAGTGGCAATCAAGCCCACTGAATCTTCTTCTAGTAACGAGGACGCCGTAAACAATCCGGCGAAACTCAAGCAAACTATGGATCACGACTTGATTCCATCAACTACCTATGATGCAGAGCCAGCATCGATTGTGAGCGGTCAAGAGGCGAGAGAGAGAGTTCGAGAGACGTCTCCGTCTTATGGTAGCCGCAATGCGGGAAGTTCCAATACGAGTGCTTATTCGAATCCTTATTCGAATGCTAAGCAGCAAGCAGGGCAATCCGCAGTGAAGGCCGGTGCGGAGAAATGGAAGGAATGGCTGACGGAGGAAGGTAGAACAGACAACGCTGCCTTGCCGAAGTTTCCAGCACTTTCTTACATTGGTCAGCTGCACGGAACATACTTGATCGCTTCGAATGAAGAGGGGCTCTATTTAATTGATCAGCATGCAGCGCATGAACGAATCAATTATGAATATTATTTTGAGCGATTCGGGAAGCCGGTAGAAGCCTCTCAAGAGCTGCTTCTGCCGATCACATTAGAGTTTACCCCTGCTGATGCGGAGCGGATTCGATCCCGTATGCATTTGCTGGAGCAGGTCGGGATTGTCATGGAGCCATTTGGGGGACAAACATTCCTTGTTCGTTCCCATCCATACTGGTTCCCTAAAGGGGAAGAAACGGACATTATTCAAGAAATGACGGACTGGGTGTTGAGTGAAAAGGCGCCCGATATTGCGAAATTAAGAGAGGCCTCAGCGACGATGTGCTCTTGTAAGGCATCGATTAAAGCGAATCAGCGCTTGACAGCAGCTGAGGCGGAGACGCTATTCGTCCGATTGGGAACATGCCGCCAGCCATTTACATGTCCGCATGGCAGGCCGATCATCATTCGATTTACAACATACGATCTGGAGAAAATGTTTAAGCGGGTTATGTAAGAATAGCTGGGGATTTGTAATTCCCTTTCCACAGCGTATATAATGAGGAGGAGCAAATGATAGTCACGACAGGCGAGTATACGTCACCAGAGCTTAAGGAGCGGGCGCGGAAGACGGCCAAGCTGTTCGGATGGTTCTATGCTGAACGGCGCGATCAGACCTTGCCTCGCATGCAGCGTAGATATGGCGACGATGAATTTCTCGTCTACCTGAACGATTGTGTCCGCTATTTGAAGTTAGGGGTCACGGAGCTGACTTATCATCCGAGTATGGCCTATGTGCGAGCGAAGCGGATTTTGTCCGGAGATGCGGACGGGATGATTACAGCGAGTGGTGTTACGCCTGGCGATGAGGTGTTAGACTGTACGGCAGGCCTAGCAGGCGATTCTCTGGTGTTTGCCGTCGCGGTAGGTCCTAATGGGAAGGTTACAGCGCTGGAGAGTGAGCCGTCACTGTTTGCGCTTGTGCACGAAGGTCTGCAGCTGTATGAGAGTGGTGTGGACGAGGTTACGGGAGCGATGCGCCGTATTGTGATGAAGAGGGCTGAACATCTAAGCATGCTCAGTTCACTGCCAAGCCGCTCCGTCGATGTGGTATACTTTGATCCGATGTTCCGCTCTCCCGTTACAAGCTCGGCATCGATAGATCCGCTGCGTACGATGGCGAACCATAAAGCCTTGACGCATGAAGCGATTGCGGAAGCTTGCCGTGTAGCGCGCAAGAGAGTGGTCATGAAGGAAGTAAAGAACAGCGAAGAATTTGCCCGGCTAGGATTCACCCGTGTGTTACCATCCGGAGCGAAATTGGCATATGGGGTGATTGGCATTGCTGGAGGCAACGATGAGTAATAAACCGAGGCTGCTTGTGCTCATTGGACCGACTGCGGTTGGAAAGACGAAGCTTAGTCTTGACTTGGCTAAGAAATTTCAATGTGAGATTATATCCGGTGACAGCATGCAGGTATATCGGCAAATGGATATTGGTACAGCTAAGCTGCCTGTAGAGCAGCGAGAGGGCATTCCGCACCATTTAATGGATATATTAGATCCCGATGAGCCGTATTCGGTCGCTGATTTTCAACTTCAGTGCCAGTCACTCATCGACGAGATCGCGAACCGCAATCATACCCCATTTATCGTCGGGGGAACTGGGCTCTATGTAGAATCTGTATGTTACGGGTATGAATTCAGTGAACACGGTGCAGATGAAGCGTTCCGTCAAGAAATGGTGGAATTTGCAGCTTCTCACGGTGCAGAAGAGCTTCTGGAGCGTTTGCGGGGAGTGGATCCGGAAACTGCTGACAAACTGCATGCCAATGATCAGCGCAGAGTTATAAGAGCCTTAGAAGTATATCATCTTACAGGCGAGCCTTTTTCGAAGCAATTAGGCCGTCAGAAGAAGGAATCGCCGTTCGATCTGTGTATCATAGGTTTGACAATGGATAGGCAGATGCTATATAAACGAATAGAGGCAAGAGTTGATATGATGATGGAGGAGGGGCTGGTGGAAGAAGTGCGCCGCCTGCTCGAACAGGGCTACTCACGAGATCTCGTATCGATGCAAGGCCTTGGCTACAAGGAAATCGCAGCGTATATTGAAGGTGACATGTCACTCGATGCTGCCGTTGAACTGCTTAAGCGCGATACAAGAAGATTTGCGAAGCGCCAGCTCTCTTGGTTTCGGCACATGAAGGATATTCACTGGGTTGATGTCACAGAAACAGATTGTGCAGATCAACAATTTGAACAAATTTGTAAGCTCATAGCAGGAAAGTTTCGATAACAGGTTGAATATATTTCAACACAATCTCATGATTATTGGGGGTACGGACGATGAATAAATCTATTAACATTCAGGACACTTTTTTGAATCAATTGCGCAAGGAAAGCATTCCAGTGACCGTATATTTGACGAACGGATTCCAGATTCGTGGTGTCATCCGCGCATTCGATAACTTTACCATTGTCATCGATAGCGAGGGACGTCAGCAAATGGTGTATAAACACGCCATTTCCACATTCACGCCACAACGTAACGTATCCCTGATGCAAGATCATCAGAACGAGGCGTAAATTAGATGGATTGGGGCAGATTGCCAATGAAACTTTTTGCCCCTCCATCACGTCTAATGGAATATAGTCGCTGCCGAACAACCCTGAAGGGTTGTTCTTTTCATTCGTAGTCATATTGGGTATAAGTATGAGGGATATGCTTAAATCGTATCTCAACAGGGTATGAAGAGAGAGACAATCAAAGGAATAAAGGGAGTCGGATTGCAGATGACGAGAGAAAAAGAATCAACTCAACGTACGCGCACGCCGGCACATGGAAATCCTAAGCACAAAGCTAAGAAGAAAAAGAAATGGACTTGGAAAAAGACGTTTTGGCTTATGTTTTTCACGACGGCATTTGCCGTGTTCTGTGCCGTTGGCGGTTATTTGTTCGTATTATTGAACGGGGAGCGGCTGATGCGTGAATACAAGGATGCTGATATGTTCAAGCTGGCTGAGGTATCCACTGTATACGATGTGAATGGTACAGAGCTTGCTAAGCTTGGTAAAGGCATAGAGCATCGAGAGATTGCTGAGCCGAGAGATATTCCGGAATTCGTTAGCAATGCCTTCATAGCGACGGAAGACAGACGCTTCAAGGAGCACTCCGGGGTCGATCTGTGGTCAATTGGGCGTGCGATGGTTAAGGACGTTGTGTCACGAAGCCTTGCAGAAGGCGGAAGTACCATTACACAGCAGCTTGCTAAAAATATGTTCCTGACGAGCGATAAGACGTTCTTCCGGAAGGCAACGGAAGTGTCGATTGCGCTTTCGTTGGAGAATCATTTTACGAAGGATGAAATTATTACGATGTACTTAAACCGGATCTTCTTCGGTAAAGGTGCATATGGCCTTAAAGCTGCTGCTAAGGTGTATTTCAATAAGGATGACTTGAATGATCTGAAGCTATGGGAAGTTGCGACTTTGGCAGCTATCCCGAAAGCGCCATCCCGATATAATCCGCTGTCGAGTCCAGAGCGATCGAAGGAACGCCGGGCTGTTGTTCTTCAACTGATGTATGAACAAGGCTATATTACGGCTGAAGAAGCGAAGAGTGCTGCAGCGGTGGAATATGATCCGAAAATGTCGGGGCACGCGGCTAAGTCGGAGGATAAGCAAAATGAAGCATACAACGCATTCATTGACTACATGGTAGAGGAAGCGACTGAGAAAACGGGTCTTACTGAGGATGAGCTGTATCGTGGAGGATATCACATTTATACGACGATGGACGCGAATGCTCAGCGCATTATGTACGATGCGTTCAACAATGACGATATGTTCGAGCAGAGCCCGGATGATACGAAAATGCAAGGCGCAATGGTTATTACGGACCATAGCAATGGCTCCATCATCGCGATGGTAGGTGGGCGGGATTATGCTCGCAAAGGATTGAATCGTGCTACTGTAAAGCGTCAGCCGGGATCGTCCTTCAAGCCAATCGTGTCTTATGCGCCAGCACTGGAGACGGGCAAGTACTTCCCATGGTCGAGATTGAACAATGAGAAGCAGTGCTTCGGCAAATATTGTCCTACGAACCTTGGGGGCTACACGACATCAGTAGAGATGACGGAAGCGGTTAGACGTTCCATCAATATCCCTGCTGTATGGACATTGAATGAAATTGGAATGAAAAAAGGGTTTGAATTTGCGAAAAGCCTAGGATTCCCCCTGACGAATGACGATTATAACTTGTCAATCGCATTGGGCGGGATGACGTACGGGGTTACTCCGATCAATATGTCAGAGGCTTATAATGCATTCGCTAACGGAGGGAATTATTATGATTCCTATGCGATTGCAAAGATTACAGACCGCAAAAACAATGACTATTATGTGTATCACGTGCCGAAAGGCAAAAAGGTTATGAGTGAGAAAACGGCTTACTATATGACTGAAATGATGCGCGAAGTTGTTACGAACGGTACGGGTAAAAATGCACAAATCAGTGGTCGTACTGTTGCAGGTAAAACGGGTACGACGCAGTACTCTGTGCCAGGCTACAGTGGCAAGGGCGACCGTGATGCATGGTTCGTCGGCTATACGCCAGAATGGACAGCAGCTGTCTGGATGGGGTATGACAAGACTGACAAAAATCACCTTGTCCATGAGAGCAGCCGCAGAGCATCGAAAATGTTCAGTGAGGTTATGGGTAAGGCGCTGCAAAGCAAGAAGTCGGGTTCCTTCAAGAAGCCGGATAAAGTGGAACAAAAGCCGGAAGAACTGCGGGCGCCTAGTGGGTTGAGTGCATCGTACTCTGAGAATACAAAGAGTGTGGCACTGAGCTGGAACAGCGTATCTGGTGATAATATTTCTTACCATGTTTATCGGAAGTCTTCTAAGGACAACACATTCACACAGCTGCTCAAAGGCTTGAAGGGCAACAGCGCTGAAGATGTTGGTGTCTTCCCTGGAGAATCGTACACGTACTATGTTATAGCGGTAAATGCATCTGAAGAGTCAGGAAGATCGAATCAATCTTCCGTCACGATTAAGGAGGAGACACCGGAAACGCCAATTGAGCCGCCGGTCGTTGATCCACCGGTCGTTGATCCGCCGACAACGGAACAGCCTACGAACCCGGAAGAGCCGACACCGCCAACTGTACCGGAAAATCCGGATTCGAATAATAATCAGCCGGAAACAGGCGATAACGTTACAGGCAATGGAGACGGCGGTTCTACAGGGACATCTAGTGGGGATGGTTCCTCAGGATCTACAGATACGTCTGGTTCCAATGTGACGAATGGAACTTCGGGGATGAATAGCTTCGGGTCAAAAGGGTCGGATCGCATTATTAACTCTGGCGGTCAGAAGGATAAAGACAACAGCAGCAAAGATAAGTCTGCAGGCAACGGGGCAGAGGATTCTTCGGTAGAAATTCAATCTGTTACTGGGAAGATAATTAATCACAAGCAGAATAAGAATTCGAATAAGGCTGCTTAAGATTAGAAATAGACCGTGCAAACCGTGAGCAATAGCAGTGTACTTTATCCACATAAGGTAGCGTAAGGTGATGTGCAGAGTGTGCAGGAGAGAGTTCCTGCACACTTTTTTTGTGCGTATGTTTGCGACGCAGTATGTATCCATGTTTGGATTGCAATTGCATCGATATGAATCATGCTCAGGAGTAGCTATAGTAGACGAAACTGCTAATAACCTGTCAGACGATAGAATATATTGGAACATCGACTATTTGTGTTCAGTGTTGTGAGGAAACTTGATTAGGATGAACGTCGAAAGGGTGACAAGCATGAATGTTAGGCTTCGAGCGGCTAATTCCGAAGGAAATGCACGTCCGTCTCGTCAAATAAATGTTGTGCTGCGACCTGTGGAGCAATCCAATCAGGATACAGCCGCAAATCAGACAAATGGAGAAGATACAGCGGATAGCTTGGCTGTCCCACAGGATGGGCCATTTGGCGAGGTTCGCAAAGAACTTGATCGACTTGTCGGCTTGAAGCATATGAAGGACATTGCCTATGAGCTCTATGCGATTTTACAGATGAATCGTAGACGGCAGGATGTGGGGCTGATCTGCCAATCGCATGTATATCATATGATCTTCAAGGGCAATCCTGGCACGGGCAAGACGACTGTAGCCAGGATCATGGCGAAAATGTTCCAGCAGCTAGGAGTGCTCAGCAAAGGGCATTTGCTTGAAGTAGAGCGGGCTGATCTGGTTGGCGAATATATCGGACATACGGCACAGAAGACGCGAGATTTAATT